>JAKDMR010000068.1 GCA_030452275.1 Candidatus Nitrosocosmicus sp.
TTTATATGATATCTTTTTTAAATAGAGTCCAAGTTCCTCATCGCTAGCATTTCCTATTTTTACAAGATATTCGTAAATTATCTCGGGCCTAAAATTTCCTGATCCATCTAAATATAGTGTTTTTTTACTTCTAATGCTATTTAAAGAACAAATTAAGTAAACAAGGCGGGTTCTTCCAGCGCCTTTTTTACCAACTAACTCTACCAGTGTACCATTTTGGGTCCATCTGAGTAAAAGACCATCTAATTTTTTTAGTTCTGAATCTATGGGTTTAGATATTGTTCCATGGATAAAAATATTGATTAGTTAGGGATAATATCGCAGAGGAAGCTTTTTATTGTAGCCTAGGGTCTTTTCACAATTGAATAACAATATGGCAACATCACCTTCACAACAACCAACTAAGAGACCATTAAATGTTTTACAGCGTTCTTTGAACAGAAAAGTTGCTGTAAGGTTAAAAAGCGAAATCGAATATAGAGGCAAAATGTCAAATGTAGATTCTTATATGAATTTGATTCTAGTTGATGCAGAAGAATTTGATGGATCTGATCTGTTAGCAAATTATGGTAAAGTCGTTATAAGAGGTAATAACGTGCTTTTCATTAAATTAGAGAAAGAATTCTAATAGTTAGTACAATTTCCGAATTCTTGCTTAATGATAATAATGCAACCACGAAAATATATATTTACATCTGAAAGTGTAACAGAAGGACATCCCGATAAGATATGTGATAGGATTTCTGATTCCATTCTTGACTCATTTCTAAAAAATGATGCTGATGCTAGGGTAGCAGTGGAAACCATGACGACTACAGGGGTAGTTATAGTAGCTGGAGAAGTAACTTCTATCCATAAGATGGAGGTGCAGGATATAGTAAGAAATGAAATAAATGATATTGGTTATAATAAACCCGAATATGGATTTGATGGAAATACATGTTCGGTATTGGTTTCACTTCATGAACAAAGCCCAGATATTTCCCTTGGGGTAACATCAAATGAATCAAAAGAGCAGGGAGCAGGTGACCAGGGACTAATGTTTGGGTTTGCTATAAACGAAACTCCAGAGTTTATGCCTCTGCCCATTACGCTTGCTCATAATTTATCACTGCGTTTATCCGAAGTAAGGAAGAAAAAGGAATTGGATTGGGTTAGACCAGACGGCAAATCACAAGTTTCAATTCTATATGAAGACAACAAGCCCAAGTCGATTGATACTATCGTGTTGTCAACCCAACATTCTCCTGAAATCTCCCAAGAACAAATTAGTGAGGAAATTACTAAATTAGTAATAAATCCCGTTTGCTCAGATTGGATTACATCCGAAACGAAGGTATTTGTCAATCCTACTGGTAGATTTGTTATTGGTGGACCACCTGGCGATACAGGGTTGACAGGAAGAAAAATCATTGCTGATACCTACGGAGGGATGGGCAGGCATGGAGGAGGAGCTTTCTCTGGCAAAGATCCTACCAAAGTGGATAGGTCCGCATGCTACATGGCCAGATACATCTCGAAAAATATTGTGGCAGCAGAATTGGCTACAAAATGTGAGGTTCAACTTGCTTATGCTATAGGTGTAGCAAAACCCGTGTCAGTTATGGTTGATACGTTTAAGACATCAAAGGTAGACGAAGAAAAAATAGAGACAAAGGTTAAAGACATATTTGATACAAGCCCCGCAGGCATCATTAGAACTCTTGATCTAAAAAGACCAATTTATAAAAAAACATCTGCATATGGACATTTTGGGCGAAGAGATGTTGATTTTAGTTGGGAAAAAACTGATAAAGCAGACGATTTGAAGAGCATTCGTGTCAATTAAATAATCATAAAGTTTTTTTTGATACGTTTGCATGGTTATTATAGTCGATGAAGGTTGTTGAGCGACTCAGATGAGAAAATCCATACTGATTTATCCATCGCCGAAAGCGAACAGGATCTCCCTTTAGAGGTTAAAGAGAAAAAACTCAGAGGACAACTTAAAACTGGATATACCACTGGGACCTCAGCTACTGCTGCTTCCAAATCTGCTCTTATCACGCTCTTAACTGGAAAAACTGTCAAAGATGTGCAGGTTACCTTACCAAAAGGCAAGATTGTTACAATCAAGATTGCATGGACAAAAATTCATGAAAAGTCGATTACTTCCGCAGTTATTAAAGACGGTGGTGATGATCCTGATGTGACTCATGGTGCTGAAATTTGTTCTACTGTAGAATTGACGGGTAGTAAAGGTAATGTGCAAATAATTGGTGGGACTGGGGTAGGTAAAGTCACCAAACCAGGACTTGGATTGTTACTGGGAAATGCTGCGATAAATCCCACACCCATGAAAATGATTTCCGGAGCTATGCATGAAGTTTTAGGTCTATATCCGGATTTAATTAAGAATAAAGGATTGAAAGTAATAATCTCTGTTCCCAGTGGGGCGGAAATAGCAAAAAAAACTGATAATCCCAGACTAGGTATACTTGGAGGAATTTCAATTTTGGGAACTACTGGTATCGTACTCCCTTATTCAACGGCTTCTTTTGCAGCCGCAATAAGACAGAGTTTGGATGTTGGAATAGCACTAAAGGCAGATACTTTTATTCTTACAACTGGAGGGAGAAGTGAAGATTTTTGTAAAAGTTTATTCGGAGATACATATTCTGACCATTGTTATGTTCAGATGGGTGACTTTGCAGGCTATAGCGTAAAGCAATGCCACGACAAGAGAGTCAAGAAAGTGTTTATCGCTGGATTCATAGGAAAATTAACGAAAATAGCTATGGGTGTCAAACAAACGCATGTAAGAGGTTCTCATGTCGATATGGGATTTATGGCTAAACTGGCGGAGAGAACGGGTGCTTCTAATGATGTTCTAAAATTAATCCGAGCAGCGAATACAGCACGGCATGTTTCGGAAATAATTGACTCTCAGAATGTGAAGGGGTTTTATGATCTCATTTGTAGTAATGCGGCTAGCCAGTTAAGTAACTATTCAAAAAACGAGCTATCAATCGAAGTTATTATGTTCGACTTTAAGGGCTTCATCATTGGTAGATTCCCAAAAAATTGACACAGTTAGTTTTATAGAATAATTTATCTTGGTTTGATATCTGAAAGCAGTAAGGATAGCCTGGTCCTAAATTATGGAGTAACTACATTTTCATAAACACTTCGTTTCTATCCTAAATATCCAGATGCTTCTTGCTTTAAATTATAGAGATCAGAATGTATCTTTAAATTTATGGATGCAAACCTATAATAAAATAGTTATTGTAATATTATGGTAAAATATAGGAGGTTTATTTTAAGGATTGAATGAGAGTTTAAAGAAAAAGGATATCGCTATTGTCGCTATTACTAAAAAAGGCATTGAAATAGCCAAGAGTATTCGTAATGTGTTGAGCGAATCGGAAATCTACGTGCCTGAAAAATTTAGGGGCGAAGATCCGTCAGTGATTTTTTTCCCGGAATCTGTAACGGATCGGATAGGACCACTATTTCATGGATATGCTTCGCTAATCTGCGTTTTTTCCTTGGGAGCAGTTATTAGATTAATCTCGCCCCATTTAAAAGACAAAAAAAATGATCCGGCTGTAATTGTAATAGATGATACTGCAAAATTTGTCATAAGCACATTATCAGGGCATTTAGGGGGTGCTAACGAGTTAACACTTAAAGTAGCTGACATCTTAAATTCGGTCCCCGTAATTACTACTGCAGCTGATGTAAACAAAACCATTGCCATCGATCTACTGGGAAAAAAATTTGACTGGGTTATTGATAATTTTGAAAACGTAACAAAGGTCAGTGCTATGATGGTTAACGAAGAAAGAATTGGAGCATACCAGGATGCTGGAGAAAAGAATTGGTGGAATATGGATCAACTGCCAAAGAATGTCGTAAAGGTACCTTTGATTACCAGCTTGTTATCTGATGAATATAGGGGTTCAATAATTATTACAGATAAGCTAGTGTCAAACAAGTCCTTGACCGCTAAATCCGTAATATATAGACCAAAATCACTTTATGTGGGGATAGGATTGCATTGGAATACCTCTAAGGATACAATTCAGCAAGGTATAATCAAAGTGCTTGAAGAAAATAAATTGAGTATAAAAAGTATAAAGGCAATTACCTCGTTGGATAAAGGCAAACACGTAGTTGGCCTGGATGAATTTTGTACTGAAAATAATCTTCCCCTCCTCCTCTTTTCAAAAACTGAGCTAAATGAGGTAATAGTCCCTAATCCATCTGATTTGGTTGGAAAATATGAGGGAACATCAAGCGTATCTGAGGCCTCTTCGTTGGCAGCTTCGAAGGGTATTTTAATAGTACCTAAACAAAAATTTCCTCCAGATTTAACTGTCGCAATATGTCGGGTGAATTATCAATGAAAAAAGCGTTGTTAATAATAGATCGAGGAAGCAAAATGAAGGCAGTTCAGGATGAGTTGCATGATACATGCGACTTGATTAAAAATAAAACCGACTATTCTTATGTAGATTTCTGCTTCCTAGAAGTTATTCCACCTTGCATTGATGAAGGAATTAGAAAATGTATTGATAGAGGCATCGATTCCATAACTATCGTTCCATATTTCTTATACCCTGGTATGAAACTTAAAGATGCTGTTACCCAAACTGCCTCCATTATTCACCAAGAAAATAAAAAAATGGTGATCACAAAACCATTATCTTATCAACCGATAATATCTGAAATAGTAATTAAGCGGGTAAATTCCCTAATTGTAGAAAAGGGACTAGATATTGATAATAAAAACCTGTGTTTTTTGATGATTGGCCATGGTAGTAGTGATAAACGTGCTAGAGAAGCTTTTCTATATACTGTTAATGGCTTGAAGAAGATTTATAGGGATGTTAAATTTTGTTTCTTGGAATTAGAACCCCCAAATATAGAAGGTGGGATAAAGGAATGCTTGACCGTCAATCCAGATACGATAGTGGTAATTCCATACTTTCTACATAAAGGGATCCATATTCAAAAGGACATCTTGAATGATTTAGCTATAGCACAAGAAAAATATAGTTTTAATAGTTTATTTATGTCTGGACATATCGGAGTAGATCCTGCGGTAATTGATCTGGTAATCACACTGGCGAAGGAGGCCGAAGCTAAAAGTGGAGTTTTCTAATACTAAAAACAATAATTATAATATAGGGAATCCTCAATCTCGAGACATGTCAACGAGGGCTTTTGGCATTGAGAAGCAAAGCTTTGACATGATAGAATCCGAAATCGGGAACCATGGATATATTGACAATGAATGGGCGGTGGTAAGACGAGTTATCCACGCTACAGCTGATTTTGATTTTGCAAAGAAAGATAGAATTATTTTCCATGAGAAGGCAATAGAATCTGCTTTCTTAGCTTTTTCCAAGAAATCTTTTGTCGTCACCGACGTGGAGATGGTATTGCATGGCATTAATAAGAAATCATTGTTGGATCTAAATTTAACTGGCGTTTGTCTTATAAATGATCCCCAATTAAAAGAAATATCCAGGAAATCAAACAAAACAAGATCTGAGCTTGCAATGCGGAAGGCCGCTGACAGGATAAACGGTGGTATTGTCATAATCGGAAACGCTCCAACCGCTCTTTATGAATTAATTTCAATGATAAAGGAAAAAAAAACTTTACCATTACTTGTAATTGGAATTCCAGTTGGATTCGTGTCAGCTGTTGAATCTAAAACTGATTTATCAAAAATGGATGTTCCCTACATTACAAACATAGGAAGAAAGGGTGGTAGTTCTGCAGCCTCATCTATTATTAATTCGCTCATGCTGTTGTATTCGGCAAGAAGGTCTAAGTCTCTAAATACGACATAATAATCGTGTTAGTTTTGTTTTGGTTTTAGACCTTTCAATCGAAAATTGTTCCGCTTGTGAACGTCAGAATGTCTATTTATACTATTTCCTTGAATACTGAACACAGCCTTCTAAAAATCTATCTGAGAAAGTTGAATTCATAAAATGAGTATGCATATATGATGCAATGCTGTTATGAGCATGGAAACCGTCTCTCCCATCCATGATGCCTTTTCCTTTTTTTAAGTCATAAATCAATTCTAAATCGGCGTTGTTAACAACTACATTTGAATAATGAAATTCATGACCTCTCACATTCCGTAACTTTCCAAGATAGGTTCGGTTACTCTTTAACAAAGCCTCTGTATATCCTAGGGTAACTTTACTTGTCATAATGGTATCTGCATCAAATAATCCCACCATTCTGTGCTTTTTTTTCCTGTTCTTATAACCTGAAATTGTCTTCGTTAAATACATTAATCCTCCACATTCGGCATAAATCGGTATGTCTTTCTGTGCTAAATCCAAGATTGACCTGCGCATATTAGAATTGTTTTCTAGTTTATCCGCAATTACTTCGGGAAATCCACCCCCTAATATGATACCCGTTGTATCTTGTGAAACACAAGAGTCATCTAGAGGGCTGAAAAACTCTATCTTTGCTCTCTTGTGTAACAAGTCTAAGTTATCCTGGTAGTAAAAATTAAAAGACTTATCTAATGCGACTAATATTTTTACTTTTGAATCAAGTAATTTTTTAGATTCTTGATATATAGATTTCCTTTTTACGAAGTCCAATGAAAACTTTTCAATTTTTGATTTATCTGGATAATTTATTTCCTTACCTATCTGGATAATCTTTTCAAAATCTAGATGTTCAGCAATAATCTTGGAATTATTTGTGATAATATCCTGTAATTTGGCGTTTAATTCCATGCCTGGTATCAAACCCAGATGTCTTTCATGATAGATTAGGCTCTTATCATTAAATATCTTTCCTACAATCGGTATCTTAATTTTTGAGTCAAACGCTTCAACAATATATCTCAAATGCCGTTCACTTGCAATATTATTTAATATCACTCCTGAAATCCTGATTTTGCGATCAAATTTTATAAAACCTAAGGTGATCGCCGCCAATGACCTGGCTGCTTTTTTTGCATCCACAACTAATAGAATGGGCAGATCTAGTATCTTTGATACATGTGCAGTGCTTGTAAAATTGTTCCTTCCAGACATCCCATCATACAACCCCATTACCCCTTCCAATACCGTAAAATCAGAATCAATGGAATTTTCAAGATATGATTCCTTTAATCCATTTATCCCCATCAGCCATACATCGAGATTTCTCGATCGGCGCTTTGATATCATGTTATGATATGTTGGATCAATAAAGTCAGGGCCTATTTTGAATGGTTGAACCTTATATCCTCTTTTCAAAAGCCCCTGGATTATAGCAATTGATATTGTTGTCTTTCCAACCCCGCTGGTAATTCCTCCGATAACAATTCCCGGGGTTTTCATAATAGGATGTTGTCATGGACCACTTAAAAATATTATTTCAATGGGTTTTTTGTTTTCAGTCTTGTAATAAAAATACTAGTCCGCTAGAGATGGATAACCTCACGATGACTATTACTTGTGGCTAATGTATAATTACTTATTGGTTCAACTTTTTTTTTCTTAAATATCTGTTATATGTTAGACCAAATCTATGCGATTCATCTCTTATGTGTTGTAAAATTCTTAATGATTTCTTGTTTCGGGGGATTAGGATTGGAATGGTAGACAATATTGTGTAAACCTCTTCGTTCTCTTTGGCTAGGGAGACACAGTCGATCTCTTCTATGCCTATCTTTTTCAATGTTGTGGTTGCCACGCTTAAGTGACCTTTTCCACCATCAATTACAATCAAATCAGGAAATCTATCAATTCGCTTGTCATCTGGAACATCCCCAGAGATATTGTCAGGCGAATATCTTCTCCTTATAATCTCTTCCATCATCAAAAAGTCGTTTTGGAGTGAGACCTTTTTTATCTTGAATTTTCTATACCCACTCTTGTCTGGAACTCCATTCATGAATCGGGTACAAGCTCCAACAGCAAAATCATTTCCAAAATTTGAAATATCAAAACAATCAATAATGTATGGTAATCTTTTCAGTTTTAGTAATATCTTTAGTTCATCAAGAGCAGGTTCATGATTCTTCTCGATATATGTTCTTAAATTGTTCAGTATCAATTGCATAATATTGTACTTGTTCGTATCGTTGGACTCGTAATGGTGTTCCTCTATGGAGTAATTAGAATCCATAGGAATTATTTTAACCTCCTTCCCGGTCATTTTGAACAAGACTTTCTGTAAATTTTTTTCTTCTCCGATACTTTTATTTAGATAGATAGCGTTGGGTACATTCGTACTAGAATGATAGTATTGGCATATGAAATTGTCTATGGAATTATCTCCTAACAAATCAAACTGATATTTTTTCATATCATTAATGACTCCGTTCTTGCTCATTAGTGTCATTACATGCATATTTTTTTGATTTTCATCCTCAATAAATCCAATGTATTCCTCAACTTTGTAACCTTCAATAGGATTATTTTCCATTTTTTGATGCTGTAATAGATTTCGCAGCCTAGTTAGAGTATCTCTGATGAAAATAGCTCTTTCATAATCTTGTTTAACAGAGGCAATTTTCATTTCTGTCTCAAGTTTTTCGTAAAAATTCTCTAAGGTAT
>JAKDMR010000554.1 GCA_030452275.1 Candidatus Nitrosocosmicus sp.
AAAATCATTTACTAATGTATGAACTTATGTTAATCAGTATACCTGTGTGTCTAATCTAATATATCGAGAAATCAGGGGAGGGAACAGCGAGCATAATGTTAATCACAAAAAAATTAAATCTGGATTAGTAAGACTTAAAATCTAATTGCTATAATTAAAAAATATGAGTACTACCTTCCTAGTTTTCTATAGATTCAAGACTATGACTACTGAAGAAGCAAAAAAAGCTAATGAACAGTGGAGAGAGATGAAAAAGAGTTTGCCACAAGGAATTGAATTGATGGGTGAATATAGCCATGCATGGGGTACTGAATATAATGGGTTTTTGCTCTTTGAATCTGAAAGTAGTGATGGTTTTATGGATTGGTGGTCGGGTTTTAAGGATAGTATTAGGTGGTATGTAGATCATACACATACTATAACTGCACGGAGAAAATAAATTATTTTGTCAAAAGGACAACAGTTTTATTTAATAACTAAGGTGAATATCCTATGAAGCATAACGCCTTTGTTTTGATAAATTGTACTCTTGGAAGTGAGACAAAGGTAATGGAACAAATTAAAGATCTCGAATATGTGGATAAGGCATATCGTGTTTATGGTGTTTACGATATCATAGTTAAGGTTAACGCAAATGATAAGGAGGATTTACAAAGAAAAGTCCTCCTGATAAGACGACTTGATGATATCAAGTCTACATTGACTCTTCTCGAAATTAATAGCTTAAATTAGTTATACTTTCTCGTTTAATTTTTTTTCATCTAATGTGACTAAAATGAAATTTTTGACCAATAGTTGTTAGATGCATCCTTCTAAATTTACAAAAGCGGGATAACGATCTCTTCTAAGGACCCATCAATAAATCCTTATTCTTTTCCCAAGTTCTAGTGTGATAAAAAAACTTACCCCGGCTAAATTTGGAGAAGATTTTTAATTGAAAGATTTTGTAAGAAATACTTTTATTATCTACCTCTATTGGACCAAAATATTCCAAAATCATAATCTAGAATGATATTTGCAAGTATATTCTTATTCCTTCATTCAAAATGTCATTAAATTAGTCAATAAATAAGGATCAACTTGGTATTATTTTGAGGTAAAGTTTACGAGGCTTATCTTATCATCGACTCTATTTTTTCGTAGGAATGCTGGGTTACCATGTTTTGACCCTTTAGGAAATCCATGAAATGCTTACTCTGTTCAAATTCGTCAATCAGGTTCAAAAATATGGCTCGAAAAAAATCACGTGCTTCGTGGTTCAATCCACATTGGGTACAACAGTAATTTCCCTCATTGCTGGGAGCCCATTTCTCTTTAATCTCCTCGTTATTGTATGCTCTGGATAATACCTTTCTTGCATAATCTAAAAGAGTAATAAATAATTCATTCTTCTCCTCCTTCAATGTCAGCTTGCTTAAAGTTTCTGCAAATCCATCAGAATATATGGTGTGTCCAGGAGGTAGGGGGACTGGTTTATTGCCTTCATAGATATCGTGAACCCCAAATAACTCTTCAATTACAAGTCTTGCCCTCTTTCGAAAAATGAATGGGTCTTGCCTTTTGGATGGTCTGCCTCTTTGATTTTTCTTTTCTTCCTCGACATGATTTATGTAATATTCTCTATAAAGTTCAGCTTTCTGAGCATACACGGTCTTGATTGGTAATTTGGTAACTTCGCTTAATTCCTCGACAGAAAGGCCTATTGGATATGCTTCCCTTAGGGCATTCAGAATTTTCCGATTACTATCCTTATTAATTACTTGTAAATGAAGGTCATCTCTGCAATAATATCCTTCAAAATAATTTTTCATAATCTCTTAAATAATTTCTATGATTCTTATACTTTTAGAATTTTAGACTCCGAGAGTATCATACTATCAAGACAAAATTTATTTATTTATGATATGAATGGAGATTATGACAAAAAAAAACTACATCAAATTGAATAGATTTAATAATTTAGCCCTCCTTTCGATCGGCATTTTCTTGGTCATATCTCTATTTTCACAAACCCTATCAAATATTAATGCTAATTTGGATTCTAACTCCACGCTGACAAATTCTAACTCCACGCTGACAAATTCTAACTCCAC
>JAKDMR010000555.1 GCA_030452275.1 Candidatus Nitrosocosmicus sp.
TCCTCGTCATTCCTATTGCTGTTGTCATCGCTATCCTCCTCTATTTCCTCGTCATCCTCAGTGGTAGCAACATCTGTAGCATCAGTTGCTGGGACGTTTGTGGTATCAGTAGCTGCATTCACCTGTCCTGTACTGCTTCCTGCTATGTTGCAACAGATTGGACCCTTTCCTGTATCTTGATTGAATTGTTGTATTTGTGCAAAAGGTTGTTGTGATCCACTTGATGCCTGACTCATATTACCACTATTTGTTGAATTTGAAGACTCTAACATCATGTTATAGCTAGACAACTGTGGTTGTGTAAAGTTAGTAGCTGTAATATTTACAGAGTAATAGGCTTGTAATGTTTGAGGACCATCTAAACAAAGGATTTTAGATGTTATTTTGTTGTTTCCTTCATTGATGTTTGTATAATTACTAGACACTGTATATTGCCAGTTAGAATAATCATTGTCTCCTTGTACATCTGTTGGTTCAACATTCTGATATGGTTTTACATTATTTATTATAACAGAAACATCACAATCTGATGTTATATTATCCTTTGAGACTCCTTTAATCACAAGTGAACTGTTTGAATTCAACGGGACTAGATCTCCCTTATCTGGGGAAACTATCTTTATTCCACCTGTAAGCTTTGTAATATTTGATACCGTGTCAGAAGTTAGGGGAACAATAGTGTTGTTTGTACTTGCCGAAGTATTTTGCTGAGCTAATACTTGGATCTTTGCATTATAATTGATGTTTGATAATAATAATACTATCAATAGTCCTGCAAAAATAATACCAAGTCTTTTTACCATAATTGATTTTGCTATTTATATATATATTAAAGTTTGAATAGATTTTTCTATATGATAAAACCAGTCATATGTTCCTGCCATCCTTAATCGATCACCGATGAACTACCAATTGCGATTGGACTCTGGATTTATACAGACATTCCGAAGAATTGAATAAACAAAAAGCAGATAATTCTTTTGGATTAATTCTGGTATGTTCCCCCATAGCGACATACTCCATTCACTCCTGTTTGAGGCCATATGTTAAGACCAAAATAGACTTCCCGAACATTTGAAGGTATTGCTTTTCTAACTATAGGAATTTCTATGGTAATTTTAGATATTAATCAGACTAGGTTTGGTTTTGATTTCACCTGAAATAAGAAACTAACGTACAATCAAAACAATTTTTTAATATATCGGTGGATATATCTCAGCGTAATTTTTGGCTTAACGATCACTGACGCCTTTTGATCTATCTATAGAAGAAGAAACAGAACACCGATCAACGGTATTGACAAGAAAATAAAGATAGCTATAGTTATTGTTCTTCGGTATTCATTTGTAATTCTAGGCCAATTATTTGGCCTCTGATTTCACCATTAGGATTTTGCTCTGTATGGATATTTGCATAGGCATTGCCTTCATTAAATGCATCTAAAAGATCTGAGACATGCATGCCTTCCAATGGAACTGGAAGATTATCAGCAGAGATTGTCCCACTCTCAGATACTTTGTCTGGAGAAGTATCAAACTTAAACAGAGTGACAATTACTGATCCGTTCTCCCCTTCGATGCCGTAATGAATGTGAGCTGCGGTAGCACCAATTATTCCAGTAGCATTGATAGTATACTCCACTGTTTTCTGATGGGGCGAAATCAGCCATACCTACTGCTTGGGTGTCTACAGGGGAAACCTCCTCGTCGCCTGATAGAACTACACTATCCTGAGTATCACTTATTTGTGCAGTAGCAATAGTAATCAAATTTAGTGACGAATAGCTGAAAAAACTCATGGTCAAAATTACAGACAATGTCATCAATAACCTAGTACGAATTATTTTTTTCATGGATTCAAATAAGTAATAAAAAAGAACTGAATGATGGAGATGATTATTTCAGCAAAATAACATTTGAGTTATATGAGTGTGGGTCATAATTCATTTTAATAATTTAATTTGGTTTCTTGATTGATTAACAGCCTATCATGTACTTGATTGCTCTTCGTGGATTATCTTTTTGCATCTTGCAGCTGTAATAAACAAGTATCTGGTAAAGCAATACGGATAACAGTAAGATGCCACGTAC
>JAKDMR010000069.1 GCA_030452275.1 Candidatus Nitrosocosmicus sp.
ATGATGATGGCTGGAAGTTACGACTAACGTGTTCTAATTACGCAAGAAGTCTACTCAATTATATTCATGTCCATATATCACTTTGCTAACTAACTTTGAATTAGTCATATTATATATGAAATGTTATAAACGTTTATTTAGTTAAGTAATTGTTTCATTAAGAAAATAGCGAATTGGATTCTGCTGCATCTGTTACTAATGCCCCGTAAAATTCCTAGAATTAGTTGTTAGTTATTTAAAGTATATTGAATACCGACTATTCCTCAGACCATTTTTGACCAATAACGTCAGTTGACAAAGAAAACCCGGGTCCCGATGCTTAAGTCTCTTCATTTCGGGACCCGTTATTCAATCATTTTACATACTAATTGTCGAATTTGATATAAAGATCTATTAGCATATAGTTCACTAGAATGCCCACCAAAAATACTAAAGCCTTTTTAACAATCTTTAATAATTCATTTCATGTCACTCCTCTCCAAAGCCGAGATTGAATTCTTGCAAGGTCAATTAAGTGAGTAGATATATTTTCTAATTCTCTAAGGAAGAGTTTTAAATAATTACCATAATTAATTTCATGGTCAAATGTTTGACGTGTCAAAAAGGACTCCATACTACTTATATCAGACTTGGTCCTAAAGCTGTATTTACAAAATTAGGCTTTTACTGCATTAATTGTAAATCGTATACGGAAAGTCCGTATACGGAAAAGAAACCGTATACGGAAAATAGTTTAAAGGCCTTGAGAGGAGCCCAAAAACAAGCACAAACTACAATGCTCCGGCCGGGATTTGAACCCGGGATCTGCGACTCGAAAGGCCGCAATGCTTGACCGAATTGTGCAGCTTTTATTGCTACTACACCACCGGAGCGTCAATTTGAGTATTTTGTAGATATTATAAAATCCTTTTTATTTGTGAATTATGTGATTGACTGTTTTCTCAGCAATCCTTTCTAAAAGGTTGTGCTCAAAGTGGCAATCAATTCTTTTTCCTTATTAGATTTTCAAGTTGATAAGGAAAATCTCAAGTACATGTACTCTCATATCTAAATATTGAGCAAGAGACTGGAGCCTCCACAAATAGATTCGGATATTATCGTGTCAAAATATGATGAAAATAGCATACGCTTTTTGGAAGAAGCATTGAATGATGATAAAAGGTATCTTACTATAACCCCTTTGAAAAAAAATAATCGGATCAAGGATAAGTTCGGATGTAGGGTGTTGTGCCAAGATTGTGAGTTAGCTAAATGCACTATACTGCAACCTTTCGGATATAACAAGCCCAAAAAAATTCAATGTGTCAAATGTGAATATTTGTATTTTAATCTATAAATTCTTCACTATAAGGGCCCGCATGTTGTTAGTACAATAAATGCTATAGCAATCATTATTTGAGTTCAAAAATTATCACTGATGCTACTATGCCACTAAATTACAATGATTGTTAGCATCAAAAAATTATTTTCAAAATATGAACTATTTCGAAAAGTGTTTATGTGAAATTATGATTGTTATGCGATAAGACGAATTTGTACCTAATATTCCATAATCACATTTGATTCAATTCTGGATATATAGAGCCCAGGAAAAGAAAGTTTTACCTGTAAATTTAATTCTCCATTGCCAAATTTGGATTACTAGTTAAAAATAATTCTTGTTGATAGTCGTCCGAACATACAATTGAAAATCAACAACTCTTTTTTTATCATACGTCTATGTCAACCTGCGTTACTCCGAGTGACTCAAATATACTTACTATGATGATATTTTTTTGTGGTGTCCGAATACATTTGTACTATGTGTAACCGTAAATTTTGTAGTACCTGGAATGCTTTCCGACATAATATAGCAGTCCATGACGATTTAAGCAAAATCGTCTCAAGCTCAAATACCTTGAATCGTTCGATTAGTCATTCAAAATATATGAAAAATGCACACAAGAATAAATTTAATAAATACATATATTTGCATTCAGTTTACAAGTTCCAAGGTGCTGACGACGACTTGGCAAATCTATTAATTGGAGAAAAAAACAAGACTGATTCTAAAATTATGAAAACTATTGGACAAATGATCAAACCATATCTTGAACTTGAAGCGTCGCTGAGCTATATGACCCCTAAAGATAAAGCGACAGTATTATCTACCTCTTTTCTCTCATCACAGTTTTCTTATAATCCTGTTAAATCGTTAAAAGAAATATCTGAAATGTATCGCTCCAATCAGGGGTTAAAGATAATTACCGAACATTTGTCCTTGGCAGAAAATATTACCGTTCAACAAGCCTCCGCATGGGTTGAGGAGGCAATAAGAAACTCGTCCTTTATCCATCGAATGAATAATTAAAGTTTTTGATATGTCACCGTATTACCGCAAAATCCCTTTTAGACCCAAGTAACAAGACAACTTATCAAAAGAATTTTCTCATCACTGACAACTTAAGCATGATCGCAAAAACAGTACTCTCTTCAGTTCTTCATTATCGATGTAAGGATATTGACGTTCCTAAAATCTGGGTAAAATAATACCTATTTCGAACAACCAATAACGGATTGATAAAATGCATTTACCTCATGTGTAAGATAGAACTATACAAAATAGCGTGTGATTATTTAAATACGAATACTCGCCTTATTTACATTGGTAACGATTTATTTGTTACATTGAAGATATCATATACAAAATGTTTATTATTGGAAAAATGCCAGAAATAGGATGTATGACTCTCTTAATGGATCAAATCAATACTGAGATTGAAAAAAGTAGTTTGTTGAAGCACAAGTTTTACCAGATGTGGCAAGAAGGTAAACTTACTTTGGATCATTTAGCTGGATATTCAAAAGAATATTATCAATTGGTGAAAAATGTACCAAATCTTGTTGAGAACACACTAATTAATAATAGGAATGAAAGGTATGAGAATTTGATCAAGAGTAATTTGTCTGAAGAGAGGGACCACATTGAACCATGGATTAGATTCGCCTCGTCCCTAAATGTTAGTCCGGAGGAATTAAATGAATATTCTGAGGAAACTTTAACCACAAAAGCTATAGATGATTTAGTAGCTGTCTCCAAATCATCTTTTGAAGAGGGGGTCGCGAGTCTCTACGCATTTGAAAAAGAATTGCCAAAAATTAGTGAAACGAAGAGCAAGGGGCTTAAGCAATTTTATAACAAGAATGACGCCGATTCACATCGTTATTTTGACATTCACAAAGAAGCAGACATTTATCATGCCAAAGTTTGGGAGAATATATTAAATGAGTGCTCAGAAGACAAACACCCAAAAATATTAAATGCAGTAAAAATTTCATTGGCAGCTCAGAATAAATTGTTAGATTCAGTTCATATCAAATATGTCGAAAAAAATTGAGGCTTGGTCAATTATAAACAAAACCTTTATACACTCATTTCATTTTTAAACTAAAATGAATGGGCCTATAGCTTAGCCTGGTAGAGCGACCGGCTCATAACCGGTAGGTCAGGGGTTCAAACCCCCTTGGGCCCATATAAAATTTATACGATTCAAATCAATTACTTGTAATTATTACAATTATCTTTTAAATTTTTACCGATATTAAATATGAAAGATCTAATGAAGAATAATTTTTATTTTTGCTCAGAATAAAAAGAGAAAGAGAATGAGAGAGAAGGAAGTGTAATTTGAACACCAAAAGAAATGATCCTTGTTCATGTGAGAGTGGAAAGAAATTCAAACATTGTTGTATTGATCTGTACAATAAAAGACAGAAGTGGAATTACCTAGAGGAAACCGTAAGAAGCATAGTTGAAGAATCCTTTGAAAAATTCAGTAGTCGTAGGTTTATCGCTGACGCGTTAAAAACTTTTGACAAAGATGTTGATTTTGAGGATATAAGTGAAAGGAGATTGTTTTTTGACTGGCTCATACATGATTATGAAATAAAAGATGAGAGTTATGATAAGTCTAGTTTCACCATAATTCAGAAAACTTTGGAGAATCTTAAAAATGAACATAGCATAGAAGGTTATAGAAAAGAGATAGAAACTTTGGAGATGTGGACCCATTCCGCATTTAGGTTTTATGAGGTTATCGACATCAAAAAGGGACACGGCTATACTGTTATAGATGTATTTGACAATTCAGATACCGATAAACATCTCTTTTTATTTGATCATTCTACTTCGTTTACAATAAACAAACACGACGTAATTTATACAAGGCTATACAACGTCGGAGATATACTTAGACCCGCTGGTGGTGTAATAAACTGCCCAAGGGGTTTTTTACCATTTATTAAAGATTATGTAATCCATTCCTCTCAAAAATACTATAATTCCAAGAATAAAACAAACATAAAAAGGAAAGAAAAGGAAATAATTTGCAATAATAAAGAAAAGCCTAAGTCAAACGAATATTTTAGAAAAGAAAGTGTTTCTATAATTAAATACCTTGATTCCTTAAATTCTGATGATAATACAACTCCCGTACTTACGACGGCTCAGGGTGATCCTGCCACATTATCTCGTAGTTCATTTTTAATAATAAAAAGCGTTCGTAGATTTTTATCCATACTTGACTCCTCAGAAGAATTTGTAGAATTAGAAAATGAAGGAAGTACTACATTAAGGTATGACTGGGTTGAGAAACTTGATGCCAATAGCAATTTACTAGGATCATCACCATACAATCCTTCGTCAATCCATTCTAACATTAATAAAGATGTTGATGATGACCATGACAATAACAGTCCACCTTCGCAACCGAATTTGGGTACTGTACATCCATCCGAAGAACTATCATTTCACAC
Organism: Candidatus Nitrosocosmicus sp.; assembly: GCA_030452275.1. Lineage (GTDB taxonomy): Archaea > Thermoproteota > Nitrososphaeria > Nitrososphaerales > Nitrososphaeraceae > Nitrosocosmicus. Next base: position 4,795 of record JAKDMR010000069.1, read on the forward strand.
TATACTGTGGGTACCTGTTGATGAGGATGAGGAAGAAGATGAAAAGTACGGTAAGAGGAGATCTAGAAATAATACTGGTAGGTTCATTCCATATCGTGTACTTGGTAACCTGGACATAACAGGGAAGACTCTTTTTATAGAATGTCTATCTGATTCACTTCTTTTTAGGTGTAACAATTTGCTTGAATCAATAGCCGGTAAATATCTAAGGCATATGGGAAATACTTTCATGGAAATTCCATCAACAACTTCAAAGGAACCAAGTGCACAGCATTCAAACATGATATCCGGAGAATCCGTGAATAGTTATCAATACGATGAGGAAGAGGAAGAAGATGATTATATCGATGAAAGAACACAATACAACATAGAAAATTCTTTTAAAAATATGCTTCGACAGCATTATGATAACTGGATTACGACCAAGAATCCCTACTTAAATAACAAGACTCCGTTACAGGCAGCAAGAACAAAAGAAGGTAAAGAAAGCCTGAAAGAACTATTAGAAGTGATGGAAAATGATTTTTACAGGAGAAAGGACAGAGGTGTTATGGAAGATTTACCCTTCCTTCCTTTTGAAAAAATAAGGAAAAAATTAGGTCTAAAATAACTTTAGTTTTCCTTTTTTCTTAAATCAAGAAATACATGATAGTATAAATGATTGTCATTTCTCACGAAGCAAAACCCTTAAATCAACAATCTACGGTTTAATATAAGGACCTACAGTAAAGAACCGATATCGGCATTAGCCCCCTTACGCTCAAACTAAAATTTTAATAAAATAGATTTATTTTTGAAGAAATGATATTTTTAATATTACTTTAACTTAGTTATATTGAATTTATATCCTTATGGTTATCTCATCTGGTCCTTGTTTAGGATTATTTATAAGATCATAGCATATCATTCCATTACCTCCACCCGTTACAGGACCTTCCATACAGAGATGAAATTTCTCGTTTATATCAATCACTCCAGATGGCATTACTATATCAATTGTGTATTCTCCATTTGATGTGTCGCTATATAGTGCGTCTGATAAATCTATATTAAAATGACCATATTCGGATGCTCTTTTATGTATATATCCACTAAATCATAGAAAACGTTATCAATATCAATATTTGAATCGTCAATAAGCGTAGCCCGTATAATAAAATTCCCTTGATTTCCTCCTTGGCTTGCTAGTGCTAAGTCTGCAATCATTGTGGAACTGACTAGAAGGGTTACAACTGCTATCGCGGATAATAGAATATGACAAAATTTGTCTCCCTGACCCTGTTTATTCATTATGCTATTTGATGCTTTGCTCATACACTTTAAAAGAAAACTATATTATTTAGATTTTGTCATTAAATTGCAATACTCTAATACCCTGAGATGATTAGAAAATTATGTTTTCCTTGTATTGGTATTGACGAAATCCGTATTTAATAGTCAAGTTTAATCAAATTACAGAGTTTTATTCTTGTTGATAATACATTCCTTTGAAAGTTTTGATCACGTTAATTCACTAACTCCTCTTATCTAATGCCATTCTAAATAACACCAAATCCGTTTAAAATCTGTTACAAATAACATATATGATGTTTTATCGTCCAAAACCTACTCTATGTCCGCTAGAGTAACTATCATGATCATCAATCAGATTCTATTAGTATGAGAATATTAGATTCTTGTATTTAGTTAGCAAATCCGATATATTTTCTATTACATATAAAAGGTATGAGCAAAATAATAACTCAGAACAAAAACAAAAACATAAAGACATTTTCAGGAGGCTGTTTTCTTTTTATAGCACTCTTAATAACGGGGTCAACGTTAGGTTTAGGAACAAATACACCTCAAGCATTGGGAGAAAATTTAAAACAATTCAAATTGGCTGATAGGGATTCAAACCGAGCATCATTAGCGATGCCACAAGATTCCTTTTTAGGATTAAAAGGAAATGATGATGGTGCTGCTAAAGATACAAACGTGGACGTTGGAGAAACAATAATTGTTAACGGAGATCATTGCGGGGTTGAAGACGAAGATAGTGGAACATCCTATCCGATTAGTTGTGATACCGGAGATCCACTATAATTTTTTTTGATAATAACAAAATTATTTTTTTCTATCTAATTCATTCAAATTATACGTGATTAAAATCTTTGAATAACAAAAACATTAAATTTAACAGTCTAGCAGTATGTATTAGAATCTCCATTAGAGAACCGATATCGGCATTAGCCCCCTTGGACCCGAATCTCATACTGATCATTCAATCTCATGAGAATTCTCTGATAGTATGATCCCATTTGCTTCTCTAATCATTGGATCCTAAACCTAAACCCAAAGTTTCAAATCACAAACTAAGTATATATGCTCATGAAGAGAAATCTGCCTTTTTTATTGTAGACCAATGAACATCCTTTTACCTTTGATACCATTTAGGAGAAATAGAATAAAACATTAATACAAAAAAATACTTATTGAAGGGCAGTAATTGAAATCTCAATCAATTACTTTTATCAAATTCATTTTTAAGAAAAGAATTAGTTATTGCTGCTTTCTTCCTCTTCTCTATTGTTTTCTGTTTAATTATCTTCATTGACGTCTTCGGTATGGTCTTCACTTTCATTATTGTTATCGTTTGTAGAATCAGAATCAGAATTGGAGGGAGGACCTTGGTCCTTTTCTAAAGAATCCTCATCTTCTCTTTCACTTTCTTCCTCTCTTTCTGCTTCTTCACATTCTGAAGAACTACCGCCAGAGGAGCCTGACTCTTCACTACAATTTTCATCGTCAAACCATGGATTACCCTTATCATCAGTCTTCTTTTCTCCACGTTGGTTATCTTCATTATCATCTTCGTCATCATCAGCATCATCATTGCCTCTGGTATTGGAGTCGTCGTCATTACTATTTACAAATTCTGGCTGATTGGTCATAGGGGAATTATTAACTAAACCGTCTCCATCACCATTAGCAATTCCGTTTGAAGAAACGAATGATGTTTTTGTATTGAGAGGCTCACTCATGGAACTTTGAGTAGACTGTACATTTAGAGAATAAAATGCACCTTGAGATTTAGTCTTGTTATCTGTTATTGTAATATCAAATGACACCATTTGATTATTAGCAAGATTTCCAACGTTTAGTCCAAAGGTCTGAGTTCCAATAACTCCAAGACTAGAATTATCATAAAACGTTGCAACGAGATTCAAAAATTGTTCTGGAGTCTGACCTTGGTTTATTATATTACCTATGATATGAGGATTGCCAGCATTATCCAAAAATGAACTACTACCATTTATTACAAGACTTGCAGGTTTTTCTTCTGTTGCATGTTGAGAGGTAGCAGAGAACTCTATAAAGTTAAACTTACCTAGAATTTGTTGAGGGTCCTGTATTACAATATCAAACGGAGATAATTCACCAGTTCTTAAAGTATTGATAGAAGTAAAAACAGAGTGATTTCCTATTACAGCATTGTTAGTTGTATCAGAAAGAATGCCTGTAATCACAATGTCAGTCTGAGACTGAGTTGATGTATTATTTACCTCGCCTATAAAATGAAAATTACCTAAATCATCTGTGAATGTGGAGGTACTAATAATTTCGATAGGATCAGAATTTGCTATTTGGGCAGATACTAAAGGACCAAGTTGTAAAAGATTCAATTCGGTAAAAGTAAAGACCGAACAAATGAGGGAAATCAGGATTAGAGAAAATACCATCAAGTCTACTCTATTTTTTGATAATGACATTTTGATT
>JAKDMR010000556.1 GCA_030452275.1 Candidatus Nitrosocosmicus sp.
ACATACGCTAGACAGAAATAAAGCTCTTTTGACTAATTACGCAAGAGATCTATTTTATAAGCATAGTAATCAGCCGTTAATTATATAGACAATTATATTTAAATCCATTAATTTTACTATTTTACCCACGAATCTTTGATCTTCAATCATCTGTCCTTCTTGAAGGAGGAGGATGAAGAAGAGGAGAAAAGGGTATTGGGTCATCCTCTTCCCATATATGACTAGCAACAAAAAGGATGAACCGCATGCCATGGATTTCGGTCTTTAATTTACTAATGCTATGTTTGGTGGGTGTATAACACTAGAAAACTTGAGAATAAAACATGATTGATGGATATCCTGAACATAGTGGATCTATCTTTTCACTTACTTTCCAAACAATTTTGCTTTGTATCCTAATTCAATTTTCTCTCCATCATCTGACATTTTTGGTCAAAAATATTGTTGACGATTAACGGATTTCGTGATATGGTGTAATAAAAAGAGTCTATAAAAAACGATTTTCATGATTAGGCGACAAAGCAAACAATTTTAGATTTGGGTATCTCACCTTCACGACGTACTTGCTGTGTAATTGATTCTAGACCTATTTTTTTAGTGCACCATTAACTGTAGAACAAATTACCGTTCTGTTCCCTTTTATTGAATTTTGTTATTAAAACTAACTCCAGCTTTCCCCGGTTTTCCAATTCTTCCTACAATAGCTGGATTAAACTTGTGCTTGGATAGCTCTTCGATAATGGTTGGTGCAAAGTCTTTTGATATTATTATCATATTTGTATCAGGAGTAGAGGCGCTAACATTTGATATTAGGTGCTCCTTTAATACAAAATTCTTAATATCATTATCCATATATGGAACATGGTCAACTACTATTTGGTTGTTAATTAATTTTGAAAGTTCTGCAAATGAAGCAATACCGCTTTTTGAGATCGGATGTGTTACTAATATATTAGATTGTATATCGAATTGGTTCTCAAAATCAGGCAGATACTTGGATACTATTTTCCCGATTGATACCTTTGGTTCTGTGAGACTTTTTAAAGCCAGATCCTTTAATTGATTTACTTTCTCTTTGTCTATACCATACTTATTCATTTTTTGAAATACTGTGTCATCTAGGTTGGTGATTATGTACAAACCAAGACATGCCAAAAGTCCCAAGCTGTCAGTTGATATTATTTGCATATCTTGTTCTATTAAATCATATCTGTTTGGTAATTCTTTATGCGTATTACCTACTGCTGTGGTACCAAAGAAAAGACCGCCCAACTTCAACGAACTATAGTCTTCAAATGTATGATTATATTTTGCTGTAAAACTATCCATATTTCTCCTTATATCATCTAATAATTCATCAGTTGGTGCATCATATATTGGATAAAGCTTGATATCTTTAGAACATCCAAGTAGATTTAAAAGACTAATAGATTCGGTATAGGATATTTCCATATGAATTGGAGACCCTACTGGCTGAGTAACATCCGTTATCTGGGTATTAGAATTAGTAACAATTGTATATCCCGTTTTATTTCCTCTTTGAGTTTTAATATGATCAAACAAAATAAACTGGAAATCCTTTTTACTATTAGTGGGTATGATAGATACCTTATCTACTTCTATTTTGGTATCAAATGAGCTAGATATTTTCTTAATCTCATTAATTATTAGGTTGTCGTCATTAACTATGTTTTTATCACACTTTAATATTGATACGGCTTTTTTAGTTTTCAGATCTTCGTGTCTGAACTCTTCGTTTATTTTGTAAACTCTTCTAATTATTTCTGCATCTTTTTTTTCTGGATATTGAAAATAGCTATAGTGGTTTGGTATTATTCTTAAATTATTTCTGTTTTTAAATTCGTCTGCAATAGCATCAAACTTTTCATAGTTTAACTCGTTAGAACAATCCGGTAACCATCTTAGTGGATCAAAGCCCAAATTATTATATTCTGCAAATAACTCCCACTTTTCTAAACTCAGACCTTACTTTCACCACGAGTTCTGTTTACTATGGTAACCTCCCTAATAAACTAGATGCCTTTGTAATTTCTTCTTTTTTAGATGTTCATATAATCATAGTTT
>JAKDMR010000557.1 GCA_030452275.1 Candidatus Nitrosocosmicus sp.
CCCACGATCCAAAGATTGTACGCAATAGCATTAATGAATTGGAATACCATGCAGATGTTTTAGATTCAATGAAGTTAGATTATTCGGCTAAAATACAGATACATGTGGGAGGCGTCTATAAAAATAAAGAGCAATCAATAAAGAATTTTATTAACAACTATGAGAATTTACTATCAGACAAAGTAAAAAAAAGACTAGTCATTGAAAACGATGATTATCGTTATAGTCTAAAAGATTGCATTTTCATACATGAACAGACAAAGACGCCAATTCTTTTGGATATTTTTCACCATGAGTGTTTAAATGACAATTTGTCACTTATCGATGCAATATATAAAGTCATTAAAACATGGCATAGACCGATAGATGGTATCCCGCTGATAGACTATAGCAACCAAGAACCAAATCAAAGAAAAGGCAAACATGCACTTACTATTGATCTAACACATTTTAAAGATTTTATATCACTTATTTCAAGTTTTGATCTAGATCTTGATATAATGTTAGAAGTAAAAGACAAGGAAAAAAGCGCTGAAAGGGCAGTAAGAATGTTAAATCAATTAAATAGTCTTGAATATAGATAAATAATGATTCAAGCAATTATTTTTTGACAAACAACTTCAAGTATTTAATTGGCACAAAACTCAAAATTGTCTTTGCTCTTTTAATCCTCTTCAATAATCTGACGTCCTAAAAGAAAACGTAATGTATCTTTCAAATCAGTATTCATAAAAGGATAACCTGAGTATGATAGTTTTTTTGGTAAAACAAAAGAACTTGATAAAACAATATTGTCTGCAAATTCTCCAAACACAAGTTTTAGAATTCTTTTGTTTAATGGTATCATGATCTTATTCTCAAGTACTCGTGATAGAATCTCTGAAAAGTTTAACATTGTAATTGGGTTTGGAGAAACTACATTGATAGGGCCCTTGACTGCAGAATTATTAATAGCGTAAAGAATACTACCTATAACATCTTCTATAGATACCCAACTAATATATTGATTTTCTTTTCCCATCCGCAAACCTATCTTAAATATCGAGGGTTTAACTAGTTTTTGTAATATACCGCCTCTAGGTGTTAACACCATTCCAAAACGTGTATTTATTACTCTAACTCCAATAGACTTGGCAATCTCTGTAGATTCTTCCCACTTCTGGCATACGTCTGAGAGAAATCCAGAACCTAGAGTGCTTTCTTCTGTAAGAACTTCGTCCCCTCGATTTCCGTAAAACCCAACAGCTGAAGCACAAATAAGAGTAGAAGGAGGATTGGTAAGATTAATTATCGAATTACATAATAGTCTCATAGTCTTGACACGGCTTTCAACTATTCTTTGTTTTTTTGAATCAGACCATCTTCCAAAAATATTTTCTCCTCCAAGATGAATAATTACATCATATCCCTCTAAATCGTCCAGATTTATTTTATCTTTTTCTGGATCCCATTTAACTACCTGAAGATCACTATGAGTGTTACTAGATGAATGTCTTACCATTCTAATTACCTGGTGTTCTCCTACGGTTTGTAAAAGAGGGATAAGGGATGACCCTATCAAGCCGTTAGATCCCATTATCAAAATCCTTTTTCTCCTTCCCGTTCCAACTAGTTTCCATAGTCTCATATCATTGTTTAATATGCGATGTCGATAATGAAATAACTGATGCAAGTTTGTCTGTACTGCATTGTTAATATATTTGGGACCTATTGTACCAAGTGGTGGGGTGTAATCTATCCTGTCCTCCATTATACAACGACTAAATTCATCTGGGATGAATGAATGGGTATGAAGCCAATTCTTAAAGGGCCCTTTTATCATTCTATCTTGAAATTGTCTGTTTTGCATGTAACCTAAATGCTGTGCTATCCATTTGATTCCAATTGGACCATATTTTAATTTGAGAATAGTAACAGATCCATTCTTTATGTCATTATCACTTTTTATAACTTTTATGGAACTCCAAGGTGGAATTAGTCTTTTTAAAGCTCCTTCTCTTCTGTGATATTCAAAAACATCTTCTGTATTTGATAGAAGTGCAGTTCGTTTTACAAAAACACAATTTAATTTTGATTTATTTGTAA
>JAKDMR010000558.1 GCA_030452275.1 Candidatus Nitrosocosmicus sp.
TAAAGTTTTATTTGGCACGTATAAGTGCTTAGATTACATATGCTAAACGGTATATTATAGGAGATTAATTATGTGATTACTTTCTTCCTAATAATATACTATGAATATTGAGCATATACATTTTCATCTTATCATATTTAGCTTTATTTTTATTGTTCGAATTCTAAAGATCTCTAATAGATATGATCCCTGAGCAAAAAAATGCCATCCAACAGCCAATGAATAAAGAGGATCAATCCGATCAAAATATCCTTTTCAAGTACTTTATGAGATGTGACAGTTGTTCATGGAGCACCTCCTTTTATGAAGCGTCTGGAAATATTCATCTAGATAATGTAAAATTACGTTGCCCGACCTATTTTCAAAAGGAAGTAAGATGGAGGAAAGTTCCATTTTGAATATTTTCTAAATAGATTTTTGCATGCCATGCAGGAAATCCCAATCAATGCTGCTTTCAAAGTATATTATACAATCTTTGAATCTATGAGGGAAAAGTAATATTTCAGAAAGTTCAATTAGATCGAAACTGCTAATTATACTACTAATGTTATGACAGCAATACTTAACACTGAGCATGCACAATGTACACGATGAATCTAAAGGGAAGAAAGGGAGACAGAAATTCCATGGTTACATGTAATTTATGTCATGGCGGATTGAGTATATGGACAGAAGCAGATCTAAAAATACATGACAAAATATGGCATCAGAAAAACTCGATTAGTTATTTTATTAGGCACAAAAAAGCAAATTAGCCTGGAATGATTCTTTTCTTACGGTTGAAAGGAACTTGACCATAAAATTATCAAATAAAAATCTGGACATCGGTGTTCCAATCATATAGAATGGGTATCCAAATTTATTGGAACTTTCGCGATCTAACGAATCTACAGGACCTAGCTGTGAATTTTAACAATTTTGGTTGCAGTAATATTATATACACTATATACACATACTTACTATTGTCATTGTTATTATCCTCGAGTTTGAGAAACACCATCACTTAATTAAATCTCAGGAACAAAGAACATGAATTTCGGGATAAAAGTGATGCTTCGACTGCAGAGTAATAAAGGCATCAATAGGTGTCTCGTAACCCTTCACGTTTTTGTATTTTAATAAAAAAGGTCACTACTGACTCTTTTATTAGAATACTTATCACATGAATGTAGCCTTTATTACTCCACACTGGTAGGTATTCGTTCAATTGAAAGAGTGATCCTCTTCCATCCACTGGTAGGTATATAATAGAAGAGTCATCTGTTATTTATATATTGCCAATAATCTCCAATTTGTCACTCTAAATTTCAAATAGCAATATTGTGACTTTTTGATTCACCGAGAAATCCAAACTAGGAAAGGATGAGAGAATACTAATGAAATATTCTATTTACTTCACTAATTTTGACACGATTGAATTCTGTTTGTTTGGGATTGTATCGACAATTTCATTCATGATCCCATATTAACTATAATCAAGGTCGAGATATATATGATTTGCATTTTACTAGAAAAAAGATTATGAAAGGCATCTAAGATATGCATTCCCTAAAAAAAACTGACTAAAAAGGTTTCTTGTATAGGCAACTTTGATTTGGAACATAATAACATTTCAGAGTTAAAATTGGAAAAATAAAAAAGTGTTCAGGTTTGCTTTAATTAATCTAATAGAATTTAAGAAATGAAATGGAATTTTAATAATTAGGAATTACGATTTAATTAATCGCGATTAGTTTAGCAATTTAGATTGGTCTACCGAGGTAATGATATGTGCAAGACATGATGCATGTTAAAGTGTAAGTGATCCCTGCTAATTAATCTAAAAATAGATTAATCCTAATATTATCCTATTTTTTTAGTGTCCAAATCAATAAGTTTCCTTAGTGTAATTCAATTAATACATATACTTGATGATTAATAATATATTAGCCATTTTTCAAAATGCCTGCTTAGAAAAAGGCTCAAATTCTCACCAAGATTCATAAGATAACAAAAGTGCTGACTATCGCGACGAAAATAATATCTAAGTCAAGTGTCATAGTTTCTGTCGTTATTCCACGTTCCAAATCTATTTTCCA
>JAKDMR010000559.1 GCA_030452275.1 Candidatus Nitrosocosmicus sp.
ACTGTTCGACTGAAAGACCGGTAAATGACTTGAAAAGCATTGGTTTTCTGGATAATTTGTCGTAGGATAACAATTTAGAAGGACGTTTTCACACACATTAGACAGAAATAAAGCTCTTTTGACTAATTGCGCAAGAGATCTAATATAGCTCTTGAGTCAAATATGAGTAAAGGAACGCTTTATATCTATTTTAAGAACAAAGAGGATCTTTTTTATGCACTTTGCGAACAGAACCTGGTTGGACTAAAAAAACAGTTATTTTTATTATTCGTTGTTAGTCAAGAACACCATACTCCAAAGACTAAAAAATTACAATCCGATACGAAAGGATCCTACAATAACTTTAGTCATTTCGAAAATAGCTTCACAATTTTTTTAGAAATCTTGTCAAAATCTACACGAAACGAAAGGTTAAGTTCAATACTATATTCTCAACATAAGAAAGTTACTGAGGTTATGAAAGAACATATCTTAAACTGCCTCGAGAATGATGAGGCAATAACTATCCTGGAAGATCGTGAGATTGACTGCCTTGTTATGAGCTTAATTGCAGTTTACAACGGACTGATGATAAACAGACTGCTGGGAGTGGAAGAGGAAGCAAACAAAAAAGACGTGGTTTGCAAGCGTGTTACTTAATCACAGATACAGACACCTGATCAATATCCTAATTTATAACACTACTAAGATACTACTGAAAAAACACATGGAGGATGGATTGATGTTTACTTTGAGGAGGTACACTAGAAACCATGTTTTGAATACTGTTGAAGCTTTGTAGGAGCAAGGAAGGTAACGCTATGTATTAGAGGTTCTCGCCACCGATTTAGCCAAATTCGACGTCACTAAGATCCATACTATTGTTATATCCACTTTCTCGTAGGTGCTTAATTGTCTTGGGAGAAAAGTCAAATGTTTTACTTGATATAGTGTGCTCATCATTTTTGCGGTTTATTCGTATAACTTTTTCTATCCCAAATTGCCCTACTAGAATATCTGAATATTTTCTAGGTTTGATTGCCTTACCATGGTTCAATGTATTTCTGTTCAATAAGTTATTTATCACATCATCTTTTGTCCCATGATCTACTGCAATTTTGATCAATTCCCTTGCCAGATCCACATAGTCTGAAACGAGTAACAAAACCTGTTGTTCTCGCTCTGTTCTGTCTGCATAGGTTATATCATTACTTCTGTTTAACACACCATCATGATCCCGAGGAATTGTATCTTGTTTAGCTGGATGGACATTGACGATACCTATTGTTAACTTTGGAACCGTGTCTCTCAAACCCTTTACTTTTAGCCAATAAAGACGGTGCAGTTTAACAAGTTGAGACAATGGAGTATTACTCATTATTCCCCCATCCCAAAAGTAACGCATATTCTTCTCATAATTTGCGCTATTGCTATTGTAACTTTCTACTTCTATGGGTGAATAACCATAATAGATGGGCACCGAGGCACTTGCAATGACATGATCCGACGTAATTCCATCATTATACTTTATAATATGCTCATGTCCCACTTCTTTTCCATTCTGAGTAATATATTTTCCATATTCCGATTTTCTGGAGCCATCTTCCGTTTCGTAACTATCAAATGTTACAGCAGCCCCTTCTGCTACATCAACACTCACGAGAAGGAGTCTTGGTTGGGGCAATGATGCTTTCTCATCGAAACTTGTTGCGATAGGAAATTTTGCGAATCTTTCTAAACTTTTCTTTAATGGTCCACTATCAAAGTGATACCATATATTGAGAGGATCAAAAAATTTAGTATCAACTAGCGGAATTAAAGGGGAGAAGACTGTGGGTACCCCAGTAATTCCAAATTGCTTTGCTGAAAAATATCTTCTTGCAGCTTCCCCAGATGCAATACCAGGATGTACGCTGTTATGTAAATAATCCCACCAGTCTACAAAACCTGGGATCTTGTCCATTGGAGATTCCATTGACAAATACTCCCAGAATTCATTTAACCTTTCTGAAGAACCTTCCCATGTATTATTTTCTGTTACATAACTGAGGCTGGGTCATAATTCCAAACGAATAAAGCTAGTCTCATAGAGTATC
>JAKDMR010000560.1 GCA_030452275.1 Candidatus Nitrosocosmicus sp.
GCCAAAGTTATAACTAGATATGAGAAAAATGAATCGTTTGAATTACCTGTATTAGTATTATCGGTATTTTGAATAAGATTTGAACCTTGATCTAGGGCCTCTAAAGATGGTGGCGAAGTCACTGAAAGAAATGCGGCTACAATAAGGACAGATATCCCTAATAATGATTCTATTTTCAGAGATTTATTTAGCGCGATATATAAGGTAGTCCTGTTTTCTCGATATTTTTGCAGAATGTTATTATCTCTAGCATTTCTTAGCTCTTTTACTATACTGGAAGTCAAGGATGTGTATGTATGTATTTTAAGCTGGTTATGTCTTCCGATAAAAATTAATGGAAATGCCAATGCAAGCTTTAGAACAAGTATTTGTCCATACTGTGTGTCAAATACTGAATTTAAATCCAGAAGGTGCACATAACCTAAATAGAGACCAGATATTCCAATTATACAAAGAGCAATAATAACTATAAAAGAAAAATACATTAAAGCAATAGATATACTATGAACACTCCTCATACTGTTAGAAACATCGAAAATTGTGTTTATACTATTCGATTTATCTTTGTGATCATCAATAGGTTTGAGATTTTTTACAAGAACTAGCGAAAGATAAAACAAGCCACCTATCCAAATCGACACAGCCATGAAATGAATCCAATCCACAGATACTGCAAAACCAGAAAATGATGGTAACGAATTACTATGACTTACCATACTGTTAGAAAAGAGATTGATAGAAGACAAAGCAATTACAATTAACAATAATATTTGATTTGATATGTTGTTACTAAAGTCTATTTTATTTAATGCAGATTTATCGAGATTCTCACTATTCCTTCTTTTTGCTTTATTCATTTTTCTATATGTAATGTATAAAGTCAACATCACTCCAATTATCGTTGAAGAAGTCATAACTCTTATCAGCCAAACTTGGCCTACAGAAGTAGTATCTAATATATCAAATGCTGATAATATATACATATCCAAGTTCTGGGCTAATTGATACGATTGTAGCAATATTGAACCAGTGGAAAAAATAATTACAGATACACAACAAATTATTACCACAGATGTGACTCTTTTTAGATTTAGAGTCCTAATATGAAAATAGATGATGTTTTGCCTGGGTTCATGTAATACATTATCTCTTTTTTTGTTGAGAAATATGCTAAAAAAGAAGTAATTAAAAATTATACCTAAAATTGCAACTTGAGATATTATTACGAGAGATTTCAGTATTGCATCATTTATGGATGTTACTGCTTCAGATGTGGCAGTATTACCTATAGTGGTTTCAACTTGGGTGTGTACATATGTAGTAAAATTAACCAAATAAAGAGAAATAATAAACGATATAACAATAAAGAAGGTTGTTACTTTAGAAATCGACATATAAACAATATCTATAGAATGATTATTTAAAAAGATTAATTGGAGGTTCTATTTAGCTCCTGGCTTATCTCATACTGGGAAATATATGGCTCAGGGAAACCGATTCTTTCTTCAGGGCAACCAAATCCACCCAGCAGTGATTTTCTTTCAACTCCCTCAGATATTTGAACAGTCGAATTATCTGATACTCCTTGTTCACCTGCAGGTGAACACGAGAAAGTCACATCAAATGCTGTGCCATTGATGTCTCCATATATTCTGTAATCAAATGTTGTTGCAACCGTAGGATAGAATGTTTCAGATTCGTATTTCCCTACTTCACCATATGCAGGTTCCAAGTTCGATGTCATATTTTTATCTCCTGCTAAAATATTCACTCTTAGCATACCTTCTAATCCAGTTACAGGTTGAGTGCCATTTGCCCTGGTATTGGTCGGATCAGTAGCATTTGGCCAATAAGCATCAAGCGTTGCTGCAGTTTTATCGTCAACATATAATGGTTCATTTGCAGAACCAACCACAAACAAATAATCTTTACCATTGATTTCAAAAAGGGCCCGTTGATGAGCATATGACATGTGCAATATAGGGGCGGCTAACATCGAAACTGCAATCATGGCTCCAAAAAGTGTTAAAAGAATTTTATTCATTAATTGTTTTATGGTTTTCTTTATT
>JAKDMR010000561.1 GCA_030452275.1 Candidatus Nitrosocosmicus sp.
CTAAATAAAATTTGAATTAATAAACCAGGAATTCAGAATCGAGATCAAATATAGCACCCTTGCATTTACCAATATGATATATTAAGGTCGATATTATTTTATACACACTAGCTTGACTACATTCTACTAGTTGAGGAACAGCCTTCCTAATCAATCCTAATCTTGCAGTCACATACCAGCATATCTTTTTACGGTTGCTAATACTCTTAATATTATTTGAGATGAATGTGATACTTCTTCAGTATTTTACCCGACTAGTTGTTGGATTTAAAGCATCCTTGTACATTGCTGCTTTCGAAAGATTGTTCTTTCTTGCACATATAACATTCTCAAGTTTATAACTTTCCTATGAAAATTATTCTAACTTTTACACGTGGTGTTCATGAACATATTAAACTTTTATCAAGCGTATTATTAGCGATTGTAGTGACATTATCAAAAGAAAAGCACAGGTAAAGCAGCACATCCTTAATAATAGATTTATCAAATGAATTGGAGAATATCCATCAGATGAATAGGGCGGTTGAAGAAGTCGAAGGGTTTATCAATTTAATGAAGGATATGATTTCTATTCGCTTGCTAAAAGGACCAAACAACTAATTGTAGAAATAGAGTCTATGAATGAATTATCCACGATATTTCTTATTCTTGGTTCAAGAGCCTGGTATGGTTCTAAATTCTATACTACTGACCATCATCATGGCAATCAGCAATTTGTCGTATCTGGAAAAGAAATTACACATACCCCAATTTCATAGACAATATTACAAATTTCGGTTTGGATGATATTGTACAACCAATATTAGCAAGTTCTCAAGATGTCAATAAAAATTAGTCAAAAATGTAAAATATAGTATTGAATGTTTTGCCTTGATCTATGAGACCTCTAAGAGATCTATATATTGTGATTATTCAAAAGTATTGGTTATGGTACATGTCTTAGCCTCACCATTTGAAATTGTCCCTGAACAGTCTTCCGAATATGATGCATACTCCGAGTAATTTCCTGTTTCAACAACCTCGTAAGAGCCCGGAACTATCTCAGAAAAAGTGTTATCTCTAAACCGAGAATCTTCATATCTTAGACGGTCGTTGTTAATAATAGAGTATGTAAAATTCCCAATTGATGGACTAGTTTCAGGGTCGCCTTCAATTATTTTGAGTACTTTGATTTTTGCAAAGCTTTCAGTGTTGGTAATAACGCATCTTAAGGTCTCCCCACCTTCAATCGTTCCTTCACAATCTTCTGAATAACTTACCACATATACAGGACCTATTTCATTTAAAGCTCTTTCTGTTATTCTGTATTCGCCTGGAGTGAGAGTCACAATTACGGGTTGCTCTGGATCAGGATGAAACGTGTCTGGATTAGCATTTTTCCCTACTATAGTAACTTCAAAGTGACGAGGATCCATAATTCCAAATGTAAATCTAGTAATCCCGCAACATCTTTGTATTGTAAATTCTGTGGAACAAAGATATGATGTTCACATACTAAAATTATCTAGATTTAGAACGTGAGAATACGATTCAAGATGGAATAGAATCCATCTAAGAAGAAACAAGATAGTATCCAAATGACATGTATCCTGTGGGTGGACCTAGTCGGGTGTTCCTCAAATGGGGGATAACCTAGAAATCAGGATGATTAATTAATGACTATTTAACTTTTGCTTACTTCTTTTTTATATTATCTCGACTAACTGATAATTGGTGATTGGTTGTAAACTAGGTATGAGTCAGTGATCCAGACAATTCGGGAATAGGATCAGGCCAGAGATAGTTAAATGTAAAAGACCCAACCATTAGGACGACGATAACGACGAATATGAATATAACTATCCCAACAAACACATTCCTACGTCCAGATGAATCAGGTCCTCTAGAAGGATACGTCATTTGAGTTCATTTAGAATCATGGACTTTAAAAAGAATTACTAAACTTCTGCGTTTCAGAATACAGTGGATAACAAAAATTTTGTTCTATATTATTTTTTATATTTATTTGATTTTGTTGTCAACAATGCTATTGGCAACACATCTACAAAAAAGATTATCAGCATTCCT
>JAKDMR010000562.1 GCA_030452275.1 Candidatus Nitrosocosmicus sp.
AATGAAGACTATGTTGTGAATTAAACATGACAAGCATCAAGACACTTCACTTAGATGCTAACATAATAGTTTAAAGAAAACCACCCCAGGCAGCTTCATATAACTAAAACCTTATGATATAATGAAATGAACTCGCTCAGCTTTTTTTGCTGGAGTGTTCTCTCCAAATATATACTGGCTATAGTCGTCACCATAATCAACGTTTACCTCAAACCCCGTTCCCACAGGAACATCACTTGATTTAAATGTAAATTCTTTTGAAACAGTTTGTCCGGCTGGAAAATAGATATCATTTGCAGACTTGAAGATGTTTTCCGGATAATTACCCACATTTACTGTAATTCCTCCGTATGTGTCTCGTGGTGACTGATTTGTTACTTCAACAATGACCTTGAAAGTTCCTATTGTATTTGATGGTTGCGGGTTGCTTCCATTAGAACATATTTCAAACCCATCAGTGTATCCACTCATGAATTCTGGTGTGTGATAGTTGGGGCCCTTACCTGGTTGGTATATGTATCTCTTGGAGGAATCAGATATTTTTGCATCAGAACATCCATGGGTGTATCCCGAATTGTAAGCGAGAGTATTCGAACCACCGTTACCAGCATCATCAACTTTGCAGCCCGCAAGGTTAGGATAGGTCCTGCACAGATCATCTTTATACCCACATGTTTTCATGTCAGGTCTAAAAATCATCCCAGATGGACAGCCCTCGGAATTTGGGATGCAGCGTCCTGATTCATCATCATCGACCGCGTGATAATCTTCAGGACAGCCCCCTCTTGGAAAACACTGACCATCCTCATTCATAGCAAAGCCTTCAGGACAATTACCATTTTCATCAGGAGCACATTTAGGCAATGAAGGATCAAACAAGCAATCTCCATCAGGTTGTGAATCAGAGGTTCCTTCTTCTGCGGGATTTATTTCATTAAGAGTGTTTTGTTCTTCATTTTTAATATTCGAACCAGAAGTAGAAGCAGTTTCAGATATCAATTGATCAGTACTTTCTTCATTTTCGCCTGGTGGAGGAGGATTATCTGAGAGGATTTGAACTGCGCTGTCTGATTGAGAATCGGTTTCATTGGATTGCCCATACGCATTAAGATTCGAGGTTACTGACCCCGCAATGAGAGTAAAAATTAATAAAAAAATTGCAAGTTCAGTAGAAATATATTGTATTTTTTTTCCTTTTATCCTATCAGAATTAACATATTGATACATATCACTGATTTTTATCAATATTTAATAGTAGGAATTGTAATTCTAAAACATTTTCATATATTCTTATAGTAATATTCTAAAGAAGAATTTGTTGTAATATTCTTAAACGAGTCGATGAATTTAATGGAGGGTCACTAAGGGCATTTTTTTCTTTCAGATGTTTTATATTTTGGATATGGTGTTGTTGAAAGAAAAAGCAACCATCGTATTTAGATAAATCATTTACCTTGTTCCAACAAACTGCAAAGGGCGCTGCCACCCAACTTCTTTGAAACATTCTACTTTTTCATCTAGCTAATAATTCATGCAATTTAGTTAACTTCTCTCTTATATCATGAAATTTGGATATGTCGGATCTATAATAGTGTATGACAAAAACAGAACAAGATATCCGTCCCTGCAACAGATCTATGATTTCAGATTTGATACCTTCATTTCTCAAATATGTCGCAAAGACTTTTCTGCAGTAATACATATTCATATCCAATCCTTTTCTTTTTAACATCAGTTTTAATGTGTTATAACTAACATTCACAGGACAGTCTTTTGCTAATTCAATCAGAGATTTGTCTAAAACAGAAATGAAAACCTTCTTAGTTCTTCGAATGAATTCATTTGGAAATTTATGGTGTTAAATGATTCCTTTCTCTTTATTCCAATAGTTTTCTAAATTGTTGTGTAAAAGTCTGATACAGCAATTTACTTCAATAGGTCTCAGTCCTGTAACTGTATTGAAGAGGAACAGATTGGCTTGGGGTTCCGGTATCTCTGAAATAACATCTTTTATCTGCTTTGTATCCTAATTCCTTATCCTCTCATCATTTTGCTCCCTGTTTCTC
>JAKDMR010000563.1 GCA_030452275.1 Candidatus Nitrosocosmicus sp.
GCTAAAAACTTCTATTTTTTTAGAAAACTTTCCATCAGTGCTAATTACGCAAGAGATTTAATAAACTAAAAAAAGATTAGAATAGCAAATCATTTTACTATTACTGTACCAGTCATTGCAGGATGAAGAGTACAAAAATAAGGGAAATCTCCTGCTGTTTCAAAAGTATGTTCAAATGTTTTACCTTTGCTAGTCAATGCAGTATGGCCATCTAGACCTGAATCAAATAACGCTCCTACATCTGGTGCACCTACATTACCGGAAGTTATAGTATGAAATGCAGAATCATTATTTTTCCACACGACTGTTTGACCGACAGTTATTTCAACAGGATTTGGAATATAGGCATTATTGGTCAAAGTAGATGACCCGGGAACTATAGATACTTGCACTTTATCACCTTGAGCAAAAATATTATTTGTATTAGTTCCAATAGTTATCGCGCTAATAATTGCAAGCTTAACACGAAATATATTAAATCTCTTGCGCAATTAGTCAAAAGAGCTTTATTTCTGTCTAGCGTATGTAAAGATGTCCTTCTTTTTTGTTACCATACGACAGGTTATCCAGAAAACCATTGCTTTTTAAATCCTTCACAGGTCTCTCGGTCAAACAGTTTGACGATATTTTTAAAATAATAGAATCAAAATACTCAAAACATGAGATAAAGCGCTTATCACATAAAAGAGATAGAGATCGTTCTATGGGTGCTGGTAGACGTTTTAAGCTAACTGTGAAGGATAAAGTCCTCATGGTTTTGGTGTACTACCGACTCTACATCACCTATACCTTGATGGAATTCCTCTTTGGTTTGGATCAGAGTAATGTATGCAGAGACATCCAAAAGATTGAAGGGTTGGTAAGATGTTGTTTACCCATTCCTCAAAAATTGTACAATGCAACTAAAAGGCTAAAGACCAGAGAGGAGGTTGAACAATATTTCCCAGGCTTTATGGCATTTATAGACTGTACAGAACAGCCGATACCTAGACCAAAGAACAGGTTAAGAAGGAGACTGTACTACTCTGGAAAGAGAAAGAAACACACGGTAAAGAATCTTTATGTAGCAAACCAAAAGGACCTGGTAATCTACAAAACAAAGCACAAACAAATAGGAAAAAAGCATGACTATAAGATCTATAAGAATAACCATGTAGAACCAAGGGACATGTGTCACCCCCCTCACTGCAACTGGTACTGGTAGTATGCCTTCTAGCTTAAGTGTTTTTACAAGTCGTACATACCAACCATCATCTCTCTGACCAGAGTATCTTTCTTCGGGATAACATTTTGTGGTGGATATCTTTTTACCATTGTTATACCAGTCTGTATAAACTTCAATACATCTGTCAATCTTTTCTTTATCAGTACAACGGCTTCCCAGTCTGTGTAATAGAAATCTTTTCAACCCTTTCTGAGCATTTGAAAGCTTGCCCATTGTCTGTGGATGATGTATTGATGTCCAAATATGTCTCCCTGTCAGATACCGGTCACAGTATTTTCTCATTATCGAATTCTTTCTGCTAAACTGGCTACCATTGTCAGTTAGAATAGAATCATATTCTTTGATATGTAGACGTTTCATACCATCTACAACATTATCATCTGTTTCGTTGTCCAGTCTTGCAGCCCAGAGTTTTCTGGAATAATCGTCTTCCATAGTAAGTATTGATATTCCATTGAATCTGGTAAGATCTGCCTGTATCAGTTCATCAGGCTTGTCTCGTTCAAATGACTTGTATTCTTTGATCAGCTTTTTCTCAGCATCGACCAATGAATTCCTTACCAGGATATTGTAAGCAGTAGCCTTGCTGATTTGATGATGTTTATGACCATACTTGCGTTCTACGTTCAAACTCTCGTTGACTATGTTCGCTAACTGTTCAGAGCCAAAGCCTGTAGCTTTTCTTACATTGATAATCCTGTTTCCAATCTCTACAGGTGTTTTGTTTGGGATCTTGCTTGGACTCCTAGATCTAAACCTCAAGCCAGTAATGCCCTCTTCTATGTACCTTTCTACTATTCTCTGTGCAGTTGACGTCCCTCTGCTCCTAT
>JAKDMR010000070.1 GCA_030452275.1 Candidatus Nitrosocosmicus sp.
TTCATGAAAGTTCTTTATAATTAGGAGCTGAAACATTCAGAAATAAGAGCGAAAACCTTTAACATATAGAATTTTATCTTTTTGGCCTTTATACCAGGCGACGATTAAACCTAAAGCTGTTTGATACGTTTAATCATTTCCATAGTTTTCAAACTAGTTTGAACAATCTCCAAATATCTCTTGTATTTTTTTGAACTGGTTGTGGAATTTTGTTCCCTAGTGAGTTCTACTAGAGTGAAAAGTACCTGACGTTCTATTTGATTCAATATTTCATGGATATCATTAAAAGTATCCGGAGTCCTTTTATCCTCTTGCAAGGCCCCGTCTTTGTTGAATTCTTTTTTAGTTTCGATATCATTAACAATCGTTTCTTGCTGTTCAACCTTATCTTGTTCTAAATGTTGGCAATTCATACAAATCACGTCTTCCTTATACTTTATCTGAAGATTTCCACACTTTTTACAAGGCTCTGAAAGGAGAGTACCTCCTCTCAATAGATAATAAGCTCCTTGTTTGATCAAATCGTTATTCATTATAGTCAAGTTATAGTTCTATCATCGACTTTTCTATCATCGACTTGAATTTTTTCCTGATTATTTAGTTTTTGTAATTCATTTACTAAAAAGTCTTTATACTTATTTTTTTCTTCTTCTGTCATTCTGTCCAGATTTGAACTTAGTGTGGATCCTATTGCTGAAATTCTGTCAATCAAATCCATAGTCATGAATCTTCCCATATTGCCGATTCTGAACATTACTTCCAAATGTTTTTGCATTATATTATGCGCCGATTTAATATCTGAGGCTATTGAAATACCTTTCTTTGTGATCCGATACCTACCGTTTTCGTGCTCTTCAATTAGTCCTTCCTCAAGCAGTCTCCCAAGTAATGGGTAAATAAGGCCCGGAGACGGCTTCCATTTTCCACCGGTCTGAACTATTGCTTTGTCGATGATCTCCTTACCCGTCATTGGTTGTTCAGCTAACAGCTCCAAGATATAATGGCGAGAGAACCCTCTAGGAATAGCACTTCCTACTCGGGACAACCAGTCAGATATCATTTTATAGTACATATATCACTAGCGACTTATTAAAATTTTCCTTTCGAATAATTTAGACAAATATGTTAATTACTTAAAACACATGAATTTATTTTCCTTGTTTTGACGACCTCAAATGTAGATAATCAATCATTTAGTGGTTCTCGATAGCTAACTCTATATCTTCTTTATAGTTTTCCCATTCTATTTCATCCAAGTATTCCATAACCTTTCTCTTCTGGATGATATTTTCATTCATTTTACTTTTATAGTGGCAGAAGATGGATATAAGACTTATTTCTGCTGTTTTCGTTTCATTCTATCTTATTATTTTATTTATCCGATTCTTTTTATATAAATTTTACAATCTAGAGATATTATTAAGACTGCTCCTTGCAATTATTGTTGATAAAACAAACGGATGGCTTGTTCTGGCTAGCATAGTTTTTATTTAGGAAAATGAAATGCTCATTTATAAGCAAGTTGTCAGTCGAAGAGTTTAAATATATTTTAAGAATAGCCGGGAAAGATATCGAAGGCAGCAAAAAGTCCGTGGTTGCATTAAGTGAAGTTAAAGGTGTTGGTTATAATTTGTCTCAAGTAATATTACAGTCTTTGAACATTAATCCATACTTAAGGGTAGGTTTTTTGACTGATAAAGAACTTTCTGATATTGAAAATTCCATCAGAAATATAGGAACCATCGGAGTACCGAATTGGTATTTGAATAGAAGAAAAGATATGGATTCAGGAGCCGATATTCATTTAATTACGTCAGATTTAGATTTTACCAAATCGAATGATATTGAGAGAGAAAAGTCTGTAATGAGTTGGCGAGGGTACAGACATATGTTTGGTTTAAGAGTTAGAGGTCAGTGCACCAGAACGACAGGCCGAAAGGCCACTGCGGTGGGTGTCAAGAAGGCTTCAGGAAAGGCACCTGCTGGAGCAGCCGGGTCTAAATAAATAGTGGTGATTTGAGTGGGAGATCCTAGAAAATCAAAGAAGAATTATAATCGACCTCGTAGTATTTGGACTAGTGATCAAATAAGTTCAGAGTTATATGTAGTCGGTTCTTATGGTTTAAGAAATAAGCGTGAGTTATGGAAAGCTCAAACAGAAATTGCCAGGATAAGGAATCAAGCTCGTGCCCTTTTATCTTTATCGATTGATGTCAGACACGAAAAGGAAACACAGCTATTAAACTATCTTTCTAGACTAGGTCTTGTTTCTAGTAGTTCATCTCTGGATGATGTTTTAAACTTAAAAATAGAAGATATTTTGGAGAGGCGATTACAAACAATTATAATGAAAAAATCTAATCTAAAATCGCCATATCAAGCTCGTCAGCTAGTTGTGCATGGTCACGTCAGTCTAGGAAATAGGAAGATAAATCTACCCGGCTATTTGGTAAGGAAAGAGGAAGAATCCCAGATACTAGTGCATTTTACTCCTACGATTGAAACCTCTGAGTCTATAAAAAACAGTTGAAATTCTTAGAGATTCAGGTTCTTACAACCTTTTCTATATCCACGTAGTCTATTTTACCATCACTATCCATGTCATATCCTTGAACCAAAGCTTCCCATTCTTGCTCATTTCCCGAATAATCTGAAAATGTTTTTTTACTAAAGTTAGTAAATGCAATTACCGCAGATTTAGTTCCAATTGATCTCACTCCCGCGATCAAGATTATCGATTTTCTTTCATTGAATGGATTTCTAAATTTTGCAATAATCCCCAAATTGTCTAGATGGTAAATTCTCCCTGTTTTGTCCACGAGACCCGACCAAAAATTTTCTTCATTAAACTTGATCGGTAAATATCTGTTAAATTCAGAGGAAACTATGTTTGTTCCCGGACCACCAATTATGATTAAGTTATTATCTTCTAGCTCCTTTTCAGCTTTAGCATCTTCATCTAATTTTACAACAAACCCTTGAGGTAAATTGCATATATTTCCTAAAAAAAAAGCCAATTGAATTGCATAGTGCCCGTCCCTAGCAGATGTTTTAAAGATTCCATGAGGATTAGGCGAGCCCACTATTACTAAGCCATCAAATTTATTATTTTCGTCGATGAATTCCTTCAAAAACTTTCTTGCAGTCATGAATTCTGTAGTTTTTTTCCAATCATTCAGGTTGTAATCAATTGATAATTTTTCTCCCCAGTCCATTTCGATACCAAACGCAGGGCTGGTGGCTGAATATAATTTTGCTGTACCTCCTTTGACGAAATACGTTCCTGATTCTCCAATTGCTCCAATTGAAATCAATTTTCTAACATAGTAATAAGCGCTTTGCTCGTAGATCTCTAGTTCTTTAGCTATCTGGGCTGTATACCTGGGTCTATCAGAGATCAGCCTTAGTATCTTCCAGGCGATCGGATTTGATAAAACTTGGATTTCTTTTTGTTTTTCAAACACTATGACTTTTTTCTCATAAAGTCTTCCCTCCTTTTCATAGATTATTTTTTTTTCAATCCCCATGATACGCGATGTTATAATTTTTTTTTTGCTGGTATATATTTTTTTTTATAATAAAAAAATAATTAAGAACAATGACGAACAAATTATCCGTAATGGTTATATCTTTTTTTATAACGGAAAGATCTTATTTTTGATAAAGGTTTTAAATAAATTTTTTTCTAGAATAATTGTGTGTTCGATTATTGGGTACAGTGGGAATTTAGTTTCCGCCGCTCCATTATTGGTTGAGAGCTTGAAAAAGATGGAATATAGAGGTTACGACAGTGTAGGAATTGCAACCTTAAATGACGGAAATATTTTAGTGAGTAAGGGCGTAGGAAAAGTTGCAGAAGTTGATAAAGAAATGGATCTCAATAAACTTCCTGGACAAATGGGAATAGGGCATACCCGTTGGGCAACTCATGGTAGCGTAAACGATAAAAATGCTCATCCACATTATTCATGTTCATCCAATATCGCTGTAGTTCATAATGGAATAATAGAAAATTACCAAGAATTGAAAACAGATCTAACAAAAGATGGTCATATTTTTAAAAGCCACACTGACAGTGAAGTTATTGCTCACCTGTTGGAAAAATGCTACAAGGAGTCTGACTCTAACGTAAAAGAAACTATGATGAAAACTTGTCGGGTTCTTAAAGGTTCTTTTGCCTTTGTGGCTATTTTCGAAAATGGCATCATTGCCGGTGCAAGATTCGACGAACCTTTGATAATAGGAATATCTGATAGTGCTTTGTTTCTGTCAAGCGATGTATTAGGTTTCCTGAAATACACCGATAAATCTGTTTTCTTAGATAATGGTGATATTGCAGTCATTGATAATAATACTTACCGCATATTTGATGTGAATGAACAAATCGTTACCCGACCTATAACTCAGGTTGCATGGGAACTAGGGTCTACTGAAAAAGGAAAATATGCACATCACACTATAAAAGAAATTCATGAACAATCATTAACTCTATTGAAACCATTTCAAGAATTCAATAATTTTCAAAATTTTTGTGAATTCTTGAGAAATGCTTCCAACATCTATATC
This sequence comes from Candidatus Nitrosocosmicus sp., assembly GCA_030452275.1. Lineage (GTDB taxonomy): Archaea > Thermoproteota > Nitrososphaeria > Nitrososphaerales > Nitrososphaeraceae > Nitrosocosmicus. Next base: position 4,567 of record JAKDMR010000070.1, read on the forward strand.
ACTGGTAGCGGAACTAGCTACAACTCTGGTTTGCTGGGAAAGCAACTCCTTTCTAAATTTGCAAAGATAAAAACCGAGGTAATTATGTCCAGCGAATTTCAATATTCTTCGGACTCTTTGGAGCCTAATTCTGCTGTCATAGCCATCTCCCAAAGTGGTGAAACTGCTGATGTAATACATTCAGTAAAAAAAGCTAAAGAAAATGGTGCAAAAATTCTTTCAATAGTGAACGTACCTACTTCATCTCTGGCAAGAATGAGTGATTCAATTCTTACCTTGAATTGTGGTCCAGAAATAGGCGTTGCCGCAACCAAGAGTTTCATGGGCCAGTTGATGATAATATATAAAATCGTCAATATCTTGTCACGGGGCCAAATGCCTTTTGATCAAATTAATCAAGAGGATTTACTAATGACGGTAAAAAAGGTATTGGACTTGGACAGTATTATTCAAAATCTAGTTTCGTCACTGGACAAAAATATTAAAGATATATACATTTTGGGCAGGTCCATCCATTATCCCATTGCCTTAGAGGGTTCGCTAAAAATTAAAGAATTGGCCTATATACATGCAGAAGGTATCGCTGCAGGTGAATTAAAGCATGGGCCACTAGCATTAATTGACAAAGAGTCTGTTGTTGTTGTCTTAAACCCTACCGATCAAACCTATCAAGACGTTATTTCTAGTTCTAATGAAATAAAATCACGCGGGGCCTATATAATTGGAATTTCGAACAAAAAGAATGAAGTCTATGACCGGTTTGTAGAGTTACCTGATGTTGATAATTATCTTTATCCAATTCTGGAAATTATACCATTACAACTAATGTCATATTATTTGGCCTTGGAGAAACAAGTTGATCCAGATTATCCTAGAAATTTGGCCAAATCCGTGACAGTAAGATAAAATGGTTACTATTATATTAAAATAATTTCCTTTTATTTAATAGGAATAATGACCATGCTTGACAATAAAATTGAAAATTGTGTATTTCCAGTTAATTACTTTTATGACATTGATAACTTTACTTGGACAAAATCAATAGATATTACGGATGATAAAAAGAATGACATAAAGCAGGTTCTTGTAGGCATAACCCCTGTATATTCCTATATAACCGGCAGGATACTCAAATTTAAAACAAAACCTGTTGGCACGGACATAATTAGAAATAGGAGCTTAAGTACCGTTGAGAGTTTAAACCACTTTGGAATAATTCGTTCTCCCGTATCTGGGAACGTTGTGGAAATAAATCAAGAAATTATTCATCACCCTAAGGTTGTTAATGACTCCCCATTTGAACGCGGATGGATTGCAAAGATCAAAACTAAAGACAACCTAGAAAGTCTTGATTCGATAAGGACTATCGAGGAGTGCAAGGATGAGATGGCGTCTCAAATCAAGAAATTCAACGTGAAATGTTTTAAATCATTTCCAGATTTTCAGATGTTTGAATTAGGCACTGAATGTTCCGCTACGTTAGCAAAATTGGATGAATTCATGATAAAAAATATGCGAATTGGACATGTAATAAGACTGGTGTCCGATGATCCTACTGCTGATCTTGAATTGTTGCGTTGGGCAGATCAGAACAAACAAGAAATCGTTGAAATTGTGCAAGAGAAAAACCCCGTGCAGTCTTCATTACGAAACTCTAGCAATAATTATCTATTCAATATTATTATTAAAAAAATAAAAGATTGAGAACATTGAAGAATCTATTTTTCAATCGGATTTCCAATCATATTACCCCATTCTGTCCACGACCCATCATAGTTCTTAACATCTGGATAGCCCAAAAGATATTTTAGCACAAACCAAGTATGTGATGAACGTTCCCCAATTCTGCAGTATGATATTACTTCCTTTTCTGGCAGGATGCCATTTTCCTTATAAAGATTCATCAAATCTTCGGGCGATTTGAACGTTCCATCTTCATTAACTGCTTTTCCCCACGGTATATTAATGGCTGCAGGAATATGGCCTCCCCTTTGGGCATGCTCAGTAGGATATTCCGCAGGGGCGGTCACCTCTCCAGTAAATTCTGCTGGGGACCTGACATCAACTAGTATGCTTTGTTTGTTTTTGATAGATTCTGACACATGATTGAGATATGTTCTTATTTTCTCATCAGGACTAGATGCTTTGAAATTGCCTGTTGAATATGTTGGAATTATTTTATCGATAGATCTGTCCTCTTCAAGCCATTTTTTTCTGCCTCCATTCATTATCCTCACATCATTATAGCCATAATACTTGAAAACCCAAAAGGCAAAAGCCGCGAACCAATTATTGAAATCTCCGTAAAGTACGAGAGTTGTATCCTGATTTATTCCTGATTTTTTGAGTAATTCTTCGCACGATTCTTTTGAAATTATGTTCCTGCTCAAGGGGTCATTGATATCTTTCTTCCAATCAAATAACACTGACCCGGGAATATGTCCTAAATGGTAGTTTGCTTTTGGATCATAGTCTACTTCTGCAATTCTTACATTAGGATCCTTTAAGTGATCTTCAGTCCAACTTGTGTCAACTAAGACCTCAGGGTGAGCATATCTATTCGACATTTAACAAATAAACTTATACCACAATCAGGTATTTAAATAATAAAAAAATTTCAATTTCTTACAGGTCATTAGTATTTTTTTCAACATCAAAAACGATTTTAATGATGTCGCAAATATTGGTTTTATGACCATATATACAGATTCGTTAACCAACCTTTCAAGATATAAAAGCGATTTTTACAAGATTGCTGTTTCGCCTACACTGCCCTTTGAACTACAACATAAAATGGATGCTTGGTTTTATGATTTATCCCCTTCTAAGAGTTTGACTGATAAGTTTGAACGTGAGGAACTGGGTATTAATGAATACATGGATTTATATCAAAAAGAAATGAATGCCCTTCAAGCTATTTCTAACATAAAATGGATAAAAGATTATGCAAGAAGGAACGATGTTGTGTTACTTTGTTATGAACCGGAAAATATAAACAAATGTCACCGTCATATTTTGAAACAGATCATTGAACAATCTTAGTTTGATGCAACCAATGTAATCGATTAAGGGCTGATTGACTTTTGTTATTCAACAATCATAATTGTTGAAATTTTTTCAACAATGTCTATCATGAATCTGACATTTGTAGACATTTGATTATATTTTTATGTAACGAAAATTAAAATCAATAATGGTTTACAAATATATAGAAATAGTGGGAACGTCACCAACTGGAATAAATGAAGCAGTCAACAACGCTTTTAAGGAAGCATCTAAAACCGTGAAGAATATACAATGGGGTGAGATGGGAAGAGTTACCTTTAGGTTGGATGAAAATCAGCAAATTGAATATCAGGTAGAAGTTAGAATAGGATTTAAAATAGAAAGGGTCGATTAGATGGTTTAAAAATTTTCTTGTTAGAAGGCCGGTCGGTCTAAAATCAATGAACCTACTTAGGTTCACTTAACCTGCTTTCAACGATCTCCAAAAAATTATCCTTGTTAATGGGTTTTCTGATTATACAATTAAAACTTAAATCTGAATACGACTTTATAATAGATTGATAATATTCCTCAAATGCAGTATCTAAGCAAATCCGAATCTTATTATCCATTATTCTAATCCTACTAGCCAATTCAAAACCGTTTATTCTGGGCATTCGTATGTCGGTTATAAGGAGATCATAAATTCCAGGCTCAAATTCCTCTAATAGGGAGTTCGGATCATTGTAAATGCTAACTTGGTGACCATCGTCTTCTAAACAAATTTTAAAGAATAATGCTGTTCCTACATCATCATCTATTACTATGATATTATTTCCCATTTTAGAATATTTATTGATTGTTATACCAATTA
>JAKDMR010000564.1 GCA_030452275.1 Candidatus Nitrosocosmicus sp.
CAAAGGTTTAATGATACTGCTATAGAGTTGCCGATTACTATAACAGAATCTGTCCTTCCAATTCCATATACAACCCATAGAGAAAGACCCATGATTAAAACAACTAGAAAACGAATAGATACATCATCGGTATCCTTTGTTCTTATTGCCTTTTTAATCTGTGGTACAGTACTTGCAACTGTAAATGCGGTGGCCATAAATCCGATGAGGGTTATTAGAATATCTACCATCCATTTTACATTGTATATGTTGTCTTTTATTGACTAGGATATTCGTAAAAATAACTTGAAGAATGCTCACATGGATCTAGGATTATGTCAATGGCTTGTAAATTCCTGAAAATGAAACATCATATTCATTCCGAATGGAAGAAAAGCCTGGTTGAAAAGACTAGTCAATATATCAAAAACAGAACTAAAGAAAAGTTCAATGATTATCTTCCTTTTATTGTTAAATGGAATATTGAAAACTAGAGCATGTACTAAACTGATAGAAGCTTTTTCCCATGTACCGCAATGAAAAAATCAAACCTGTTAAATGGATAGGAGTTCATATCAAATATGTTATCCTTTTAAACAATTATGCATCAAGTTTATTAATGAATTATTTAGGTGCACTGTTGATATCAATAGCATTACTTATACCTGTTACTCAAGTGGCTTATGGACAAAACATTTTAGATGAAATCGGTGAGGCATTCAATAATTTGACCGGATTAGGAAACAATAATACCAATCAAACAACGGGTAATAATACCTCAAATTCAACCTCTGTAACTCAATCTTCAAATAGCACATCTAATCAATCTACTACTGGACAAGATCAAGGACTCTCCAATGCAACCGATGTAGAAAACTCAACCGGATCCAATAAACAGATATTTACCAATAATACAAAAATTGATTCGAATCTTACAGTAGGAGAAGGAATGGAGAAATCTCAATTAGGAAATGTAATACCTGGTGAACAAGAAACTAGATATGAAGGACAGACAATACAGAATATAACCAACAATTAATTAATTTTTTAATGAAAATCTTATTCTCAATAAACTGATTATGATTTGTACAGGTATTGCCAATTGGAATGTTATTTGTGTCAACAGTAGCCATAATATAATACCGCAATTGTGATGACTCACTAATAGATTATCTAATTTATCATGAAAGTTATCATAGATATATAGTAGTATTTAACTGAATCATTCTTTATCAAACTACTAGACATGAACCTAGATAATTTTTCAATCTGAAATTTTTAGATTTATCGGGTCTTGAAGAAATCGTCTAATAGACAAAGAATATCTTGTTGACCTGTAAATCATTACACGAGATCAATAAAATGATTAGTATCAGAATATGAAGTACTATTGAAGATTGATGATTAAATTTTGTATAACTTTTGCCAATCCAATTTGATTTATAGTGCGTCATTAAATTTGCATATAAGTTTACTCATAAATACATGCATATTTGCTTTAATACTTTGTTAACATATTATATTATCAAATATATGTATGAAGATCATACAGTAAAATGTGCGTCCTGTGGTAAATTATTTACTTCAAAAGAAGATGAGACTGTCTGTGATAAATGTTCCAAAGAACTTGAGAATATAAAATGAATTCTAAAAATGTAATTTCCTTTATTTATGATTGAATCTTGACAACAAATGTGAAATTACATACTCGTTCCTCCCACCATGATGCTATTTCATTCGCACTTATTTCTGAATGTTTCAGCTACTATGACAACAAAGAATTTCCATGAATCTTTCTTCTCCTCTCGTGTCTTGGTTCTTTTATTGTTATGAATAAACTGGAATGCCTTTGAATACGTCTGTAAATTGTGTTTGTTTACACCCATGAACTTTCTCATCCATAACTGGTAAAGATTACTTCTACACTCGCAGTTATTGACGTGGATTGTACCATTTGCGTATTCCTTCTCTGAATGATTGATACTTTCGTGTATGAACATGTTCTTTCAGTCGGTCATATGCCTTATATTCATCTGTAAATATTGTAGAACCATACTCAACGTTTT
>JAKDMR010000565.1 GCA_030452275.1 Candidatus Nitrosocosmicus sp.
TCTCCTTAGTTTCCAATTGTAGATATTTACTATTATTTCTGTCACCATCATCATTTATCAATTCACTTTTCAAGCACATAGAAAAAGAGAGAGAATAATGATTAACTTATTTCTTCTTTTTCTTCTCCTTTTTTGGTTATATCGATATCTTCTGATTTATCCGTTTCTACGCACTCTTTCTCTAATTATATTGTTGAAAAATAAAAATCAAACTCTTCTTTTAATACTTTTGTTGATTCCACTAAAATATCCTGTGACTTGGTTATGTCATCTGTCTGAATATGAGTAGAGAATATATTTACACCTGAAGTTATAGTCCAAGCATGTATGTGATGAATGTCTTTAACCCCGGGTATTTTTTGTAATGAATTCTTTACTTGATTTAAATCAAGGTTTTTTGGTACTGTTTCAAGAAGAATTCTAAGTGATTCTCTGATAATTCCTATTGAAGCATAAATAAGTACTACGCCAAAAGCCATTCCTAGTATTGGGTCTATGGCTAAAAATCCAGTAAAGTAAATTACTATTGCAGCTATAATAATTATCAAACTCCCTACAAAGGTTTGTAAAACATGCCAGAAAGCTCCCTTTAAATTCAAATCGCCTTTCTGTCCACTATAGAGGAGTTTAATTGCAATAAATTCAGTAACAAGTCCTCCAAAGGCTACCAATAACATGGGGCCTGGCGGTACTTCCATTGGATGCTGTAAACGCATATAGCCCATATACAGCACCATTACAGCCATTATTAAAAGAAAAAATCCATTAAATAGTGCACCAATTACTTCTGCTCGTTTAAGACCAAAGGTTCTTGATGGATTAGCAGGTCTTGTTGCTATACGACCTACAGCCAATGCAAGCAATACTCCACCTACTGCTGAAAAAGTATGAAAGGAATCAGAAAGAACAGCAATAGAGCCAATCGAAATACCTATGACAAGCTCTATAACAAAATAAATTCCAGTAAGTATACTTGTTATTTTAAGAGCACGAATGTTTTTTTCTGATGTGCTGACTATAGGTATCATATGTCCAGAATGTGAGGTCTTGTTTTTCTTCTGATTCTTCATTTATTTTTCTTCTTTTCCTACTACTTTAATTACAGATTGTTTCCCTCTGCTTCTATCCATGTTCTAAAATATGTCAACAATATATTTATGCTTAAACTTGCTTAAAAAAAAAGAGATGGAATTGTTAATGTATTTTTAACTTGGTCATTTTATTCACTAGATCTCTTGCATAATTAGCACAGGCTAGTTGTATCTTCTAACGCTATCGATTTCTGTAGCTAACAGTTGTTCATTATTCTGCAGTTTACCAGTCCTGATACTATATCCGATATCTTGTCATACTTTCTTAACCTGTTTCTAAAGACATCATTCATTATCCTGTACTTTTTTATCCTGCAGATAGCATGTTCTATCACTATTCTTTTTGCAGAATGATTTCTGTTATACTCCTTTTGCGGTACTGTAAGTTCACATCCTTTTTCCTTTTTGATTGGTAAGGATGACCTCTGCTCCGGGTAGTCTTTTTCTACTCCCAGAAAGCCAAGGTCATACATACTAAATCTCTTGCGTAATTAGTCAAAAGAGCTTTATTTGCTTCCATTCATTGCAAAGATGGCTTTCATTTGTTATCCTATGACAAGTTATCCAGAAAACCATTACTTTTCAAGTCATTTACCGGTCTTTCAGTCAAACAGTTTGATGACGTCTACAGGGAAATAGGACTAAAGTATCCAAAACATGAGGTAAAACGTCTGTCTTATGGTAGAAAGGATAAAAGAAAGAGAGAACGGGCTGTTGGAGCTGGTAGACGTTTCAAGCTGATTCCTAAAGACAGAGTTGTCATGGTCCTGGTGTACTATCGTCTGTACATCACCTATACCCTGGCGGGTTTTCTATTTGACCTGGATCAGAGTAACATATGCAGGGACATCCAAAAGATAGAATGATTGATAAGATCCTGTCTGCCCATTCCCCAGAAACTATACCATTTCATATATGTTCCTAAACCGTCCTCAGTAAATAGTTCCTCATA
>JAKDMR010000566.1 GCA_030452275.1 Candidatus Nitrosocosmicus sp.
TCAAGTACAGAACTGAAAGTTTCGGTGACTACTTTCCTTGTCGAAAGGAAAATTGTATACAAGCATACAAGCACCACTATGATCTTGCAGCACCAGTCATGTTTCACTATGCTGACTCAAATAAAATGATGGAATCTCTTCAAAGATCAAACTTTGAACTAATGGTAATGCTGATTGGCCATTATAAACTTGGTTTCTATCGATAAGGGAAGACGGCCCAACTGACATATTCTATTGGAATCAACATTTTTGTTCTGATCAAGTGAAACGATTAATAAATGATTTATGTTACTCAGATACTGTTTGACATGAAAAGCCATAAAAGAATTAACACATTTTCCAATAATTTTCACATATGTGATCCATGCAATACGAGTTAAGTAAAAAACAAAACCAAATCAAAGAAGAATAATACCTGTTTAAGTCCTTCTGGTTGGAGACATTTGTGATCATGAAATCAAAGCTACTTACTATGGAGACCAAGAAATGAGATTATTGTCTATGGCAATAAACCCCTAATCCTCATTTCTATTGGACTATACGGATGCAGTGAACACCTTAGCCGTATAGATAAAATCTTTCTAACTTGGTATAAATAAGATATTCAATAATGTTATAAAAAAAATAACTAAACTATTTATATAAAAACTAAAAAATTCTTTGTCTTCCATACCATGGTCTAGAAAATTGTCCACATTTCCTTAAGACTGAGTGTAACTGATACTGAGAATATCTATTTAGCAATTCAAGTTTTGAGTATAGCATGACTATTACAATTATTCTGTGACAAATGCAAATTCTACAGCAACCGTTGACTTGTGAGCCCGATTGGATCAAGTTCCAAGTGGTAGTAGTGTTAGGTAGAATATGAGGGCGTCTACACGTCTAAATATTTGAAGAGTAATTCAATAATCAACAGATTGTAGATTAGAATTTGTGCAACCATGTATCAGGCTTAGCTTATTATTTTTGCGAGGTCAAATTAGTCTTTAAAGATCATTACGGTTAAAAAATAGTAATGTGAACATAGAGTTAAGGTAATATGCCTAACCCAGATGCCAAACAATTTAGAAGAGATCAACGTCGAGATTGGGAAAATGTAGCTACTGGGTGGCAATAGTGGTATAAGACATTTGAAAAGGGTGCTCATAAAATGAGTGACAGATTAATCGATATGGCAGAAATAAAACCCGACTCGAGTTCTTGATATAGTAACTGGTATAGGAGAACCGGCCATTACTGTGGCAAGGTGCGTGGGCACCAGGGGCCATGTGTTGGCTACAGACATATCATTACAAATGTTGTCAATTGCAACACAGAGGGCAGTCTCAGAGAACTTGGACAAGATAATTGACTTTAAAGAGGGTAATGCAGCAACAATAGACCTACCCGAATCAAATTTTAACTCGGCATTATGTAGATTGAGATTGATGTTTTTAGATGATCTTGATGCAGGATTATCCAATATTTATAAATCACTAGTTAACGGCGGACGTTTTGCGGCCAGTGTTTGGTCAACATCAGAGAAGGTTCCTCAACTTGCCTTGGCTATGGATACTGTAAGAAAGGAACTTCATATTCCGTTATTATCTCCTAGTGGAACACCGGGACCATTTAGTCTATCTGATGATAATGTTCTTAAGAATTCTTTTATTAGCTGTGGATTCAAAGACATCGGTATTGAACGGATTAATGTAACCGTTGAGTTTTATACTGCTGAAGTATACACACATTTTAAAGATATAACCGCTCCGGTTCTTGCAATGTTAGCCGATCAAACTTTAGATCGCAAAGAAAAGATATGGAAAGCAGTTACAGAAGCAGCAGCAAAATATGTCAAAAATAACAAAGATTCTATAGTCCTAGATAATGAAGCGATATGTATAGTGGGTAAAAAATAATCATTTAATACGCCAGAACTATGATACATTTACAAAATAGTTAAAAGCAATAATGTGTTTTTATTTTTTGATGAAAAAATCTACTATAGTAGATCTCTTGCGTAATTAGTCAAAAGAGCTTTATTTCTGTCTAGCGTATGT
>JAKDMR010000567.1 GCA_030452275.1 Candidatus Nitrosocosmicus sp.
TCAACCTCGTTTGTAAGTCATATCGTTTGATTTTTCTTCCTGTATTATCTTTAAAGTAATTTAGAAATTGCGATATTCACACATCTTTTCATAAAAGTTGTTTGGACATTACGCAAGAGATCTATTGTGGAGGATAAAATAGTAGAGAAATATTGCTGTAACGGTTTTACAGTCTATTATTGTACCATCATAACAATATTTGATAGCATCCTTTAAATCAACAACAAAATTAGTAATGTTTTCATCCTCATCCATTTTTTTTGGATTATCCAGTTTAGACATATTTTCTGCAACGAAAAAATGCATTAATTCAGTGTCATAACTTGGTGCCAAAAAACATCGAGTAAGCGGTTTTAGTACCCCTGTATATCCTGTTTCTTCTGCTAATTCCCTTTTTGCTGCCTCATAAGGTAACTCATCATTTTCTATCTTGCCTGCAGGTATTTCAATTAAATATTTGTTTACGGCATGTCTGAATTGTTTGATTAACAAAATCTCTTTTTTATTTATGATGGGAATTATTCCGACAGAAGGACTATGCTCAACTACCTCCTTTCGAAAGACTTTTCCATTGTAGTTGAATGTATCTATTCTTAACCTTACAGGACCCTCATGGACCACCTTTTTACTTATGACACTGTACCCTTCTTTAGACATTAACTCATTGAAAGTAATTGTTGACTAATATTTACTAATTGTCTCTGTGTTGTCATTGGGCATCTTACAGTGCTTTCTCTTTTTTTATAGCTGATTATCAAGCAATTACACTATGTGATTTGATAAGAATCAAAAAAAATTAATCTCCGATAAAATTTCAATTAATAAACGGGTTATGAATCATGAATGACCAAAAAGCTGAAAGAAATTTCAATCTAGATGTAGTTAAACAAACTGTTATGACTTTGGGCTCACATTGCTCATTACAGGTATTAAAAGGAGCCAAAGATGAAGGTTTCAATACCTTGTTAGTATGTGAAGAAAAGCGATTTGACATGTACAAGCGGTTCAAATTTATTGACAATATTATATCGATTAAAAATTTTAAAGAAATTGTAAATAAGAATTTTCAAGACGAATTAATTGAAAAGTTTAGTCCAATCTTGATCCCACACGGAACCTTGATTTCTACATTAAATATGGATGAATTGGAGAGTATTAAGATACCTGTATTTGGTAATAAATGGATCCTAAGATGGGAATCAGATAGAATGTTAAAGCAACAACTAATGGATGAATCAAAGTTGCCTTCACCGACTCAAATATCCTCTAAAAATGAAATCGATGGCTTGTGTATAGTGAAATTGCATGGAGCCGCTGGAGGAAAAGGATATTTCTTGGTTACTGATAAAATGGGGTTCGAAGAACAAGCACAAAAACTCATAAAATCACACGTAATAGAGTCCGAAGAAAATTTATTTATACAAAAATATGCTAACGGAGTCCCAGTTTATTTACAATATTTTTATTCACCTATAACCAGTGAACTCGAATTATTAGGGATAGACAGACGTTATGAAACTGACATAGATGCAATAGGGCGGATTCCATCAAAGTATCAAATATCTTCTGACATTGAGCCATCTTATACCGTTGTAGGAAATATACCTATTGTACTAAGAGAATCTTTGCTTCCTGAGGTTTACTCCATGGGTGAACGATTTGTGGAAGCATCTAATAAGTTAGTCCCTCCTGGAATACCTGGGCCATTTTGCATTGAAGGTGTTTATGATAATAATACTAATTTTATAGCATTTGAATTTTCAGCGCGCATTGTAGCTGGAACTAACTTGTACGTTTCGGGTTCACCTTATTCAGATTTATTGTTTGAAACTCCAATGAGTATGGGCAGGAGAATCTCTTTAGAAATAAAAAGGGCTATCGAATCGTCCAAAATGGGTTTAATTACGACCTGATCTTTTCAATAATCATATGGTCACGATGAATGGAAAAATAGAAAGTTTGATCAAATCAAGTCAGATTAAATCAAATCGCTCATATTTCTGAATGTTTCAGCTGCTAACTATAAAGAATTTCCTTGAAT
>JAKDMR010000568.1 GCA_030452275.1 Candidatus Nitrosocosmicus sp.
TAATGCATCACTGTTTGGATAAGAATGGTTAGATAAACCAGTACCCATGGGAGATTTATAAAAGTCGTAAATGTTATGATTTACATTCGGTCCTTTTTCAAAAAATTCAAAAACCTCATATTTTTTCAAAAATTGTTTTACGGTCATTGAATGTAGGTGAGATATTTGATATTCATTTCTCACAAAGTCATAGCTAATTAAATATTTAATAATTTTCTTTTTGTTAATTGTAAGTTCGGCTTTTTGTTTATTCTTCTGTTCATCTTCAAGAATCTCAAAGAATAATTCATTAACTCCATCGGTAAGTCTTGCTTTCTTATTTTCTTTTATTATTTCAATTCTTGTCTTTTTCTTTGACTTTGGGCACAAAGATTCAAAAACCTTGCGGATTACTTCTACAAGGCTGGGTTCAGTGGTTTTTTTGTTTTGGTCGTCAGCAGCAGGATTTCTGTCAAATATTGACAGAGTAAAATCAACCGAAGAAAAGGTGCCACCATCTTCTTTAATATCTTTCAAAAAATCTAGAAACTTATCCATTTCGAGTGCACATTTATTAAGATAATCAAAAATTAAATTTACTACTTTATCATCGGTAATTTGTTTAATCGTATCTACTTCAAAGTATGGAAACAAATAGAATTTAAAAAATGGATTTTCAATATGTTTTAATATCATATCCTTATTGTACCTGTGTAAATTATTTAATAAAAGATAAAATATTCCAAAAGATGAGATCTTAAATAAAATGGCTCCATGTTTGTTCGTTTCACCATTTGGTCTTGTAATCTCTTTAATAAGGTCATTTTCTAATAGGATTTGAACCCTTTGATAGACGTTCTTGTAATTAATTGACTTATTCTCATTTTTATAGTCACTCTCTATGTGCTTATGAATCCCATAAGTCGAACTATTAGAATATTTCAGAAAATAGTACAAGAAATTTTCTGCCACGCTGGTAATTTTTCCCATTTTTTGTTTTTTCTCATATAATTCGTATATATACATGTGAGCAACTATATTGGTATAGTAAGGGATATGTTTTTAAACTTAACTTTTAGTATTTACTTACCGTATGACAAGTAAGCTATCAGATAACAAAAGCAACAACAAGAAAGACATTACTAAAACATGGCTAACAGGTCAATCCTCCTGTACCTTAGTGATTCCAAAAAAGTTTGCATTAGAATATGGTTTGGATAAGCCTTGTCACGTGTTGCTTGAAAAGGTTGACGAAGGTATATTGATAAAGAAAATGGAATTATGAAAAGAAAAGGAGGTAAAGAATTTGAACGATTCTAAAATAAACAAGAATAAAATAAATAATTCGCTTGATGTTGTGTTTGAGACCCCAAAATCAAGCGAAGGAGACAAAAGAGAATAGAAATGAAAATCACGTCTACCGACTCCAATGGTCATAATTCACTAGACTCTAATAAAATTAACTGCTGTTATGCATTTGATTGTAATTTAGATTCTTCAAATAAACTGGATATTGACTGTGGAAGTTATGGAAAACTAACCATTTTTGTATGCGACAAATGTGTGAGCAAATTTAATATGGAAAAAAAGGACTAAAATGCAAGTTCCTGAGAATCATGCTAATTTCTTAGGAGATCCGAATACAATAGAAGCAGCTTTGTCATATAATTCTAAAGGTTGGAATGTAATTCCTATCCCAAAACCTGGCGAGATAATAAGAAAGACTTGGGACGCCAACCTTCAGAAATCCGTTGACATAAAGGCTGACGGAAAAAGTGCTGAAGGATATGGCTTTTGGGATCCCTGGAAACAAAACAAACAAACTAAAGAAGATGTAATAAGATTGTTTAAAGATAGAGACAATTGCAACTTAGCTTTAGTTACAGGAAAAGTGTCTTCAATTATTGCTTTTGATATCGACGGCAAGGATGCTAAAGATCACTTTTTTTCGACAATAGAAAAGCTCAATGACCCAGCAATAAAAGATGCAATAAAAAATACAATGCAAACTAAAACAGGAAGTGGTAACGGAATACATATTATAATTAAATACAATACCAAA
>JAKDMR010000071.1 GCA_030452275.1 Candidatus Nitrosocosmicus sp.
TTCAAGGAAATTCTTTATAGTTAGCAGCTGAAACATTCAGAAATATGAGCGAAAGGAATAATGATAACCCGAAACCTGACGAATCTCAAAATAATTAATCCACTGTTACTATGTCTATCCCCACCGATCTAAAACGGAATATACACTTAGTCTTTTCTCATTTCAAGGGTCAGGAGTTTTTATTCCCACGTTCCATAATGACGGCCAAAACCAATGGTCACGTATTTGTAGATTCAGAAGAAGAATTGATAGATTACTTTGAAGAGGCTGAATTTATTGACTGTAGGATTAATGGTTATCCGTATCACTATGACAAAGATACAAGAAAATTATATCCTAGCTTTATTTTTATAGATCTAGATTTATCATCATGTTCTACTTGTAAGTATCCAATTAGAAAACTAGATTACGTACTTAAACAAACCTTAAAGAAAATAAAAGAAGAAATCAATGGCCACCCGACCGTCCTTTGGACGGGCGGTGGATATCACATTTATCAGCCTATTAAAATTGTAACAAAAGATCAAGAGAGGCTCCCTTTGGAGAATTTCACTGAATTTCAAGAATTTATATCCATTGTTAGGGCCGACCTAACAACCGAGTTTATCAGGTTTGCTGGTAAATACCTTACTAACAATAAAGGAGACTCAAAACATAATCCCTCTATATACTCATGTCTAATTCGAATACCTGAAACTATTAATTCAAAATATAACGAAAAAGTAAGGATAATTCAAGAATGGGATGGTATAGAAGCGATTGCAAGTCCAATAATATTACCTTTCATAGATCATCTTATACAAATAAAAATCGAGACTGAAGAAGTTAGGAAAAAAGACTCGAATATTGGTTTAAAAGGAAATAACAAGAAAATAGTTTGGATTGAGAAATTACTCCAAACTCCAATTTCAGATCATAGATACTTTTGTCTTTGGCACATCCTAATCCCTTATCTTAAAAACATCAAAGGATTTTCACATGACGAAATAATCCTCATAATTACAGAATGGTTGGACAAATGTAATATGATAAACAGTGTTAAGTGGAAATACCCTCAAAGAATAGAAGAACAATTGAAATATGACAAGGGATTTCCTCCCATTGGCTTAGAGAATCTGAAGGAGGAAAATTTCGAACTTTATAAATTATTGCAAAAATGATAACCGCCTCTTCTAAAGCCTTCACTGCTTTCACTTCTTTCAACAAACCGTTTGCAGGTTGATTAGATTAATAATAAATAAACTAAGATAACTTATAGTTTATCATGTTCTTTACTATTTTCGGATATTGACTTATTTTTAAAGTAAAGGTCACTAAAACTTGGATTCTTCCAAAATCAAGTTGTATTAGAATGGTCTCCATATAAGAATCTGACAGTTAACTTTGTTTCAACTCCTACAGTTGCACTTGATATCTGGATAGTAGAAATGTATCGCTAAAATATTCTACTTGAATTATGTATTATTCAACAATTGATCTATCACATCTTCAAAGATTATCAAAGGTTGATGTCCTTCTATTGCGGCTATCCTAGTTGAATTATCTTTAAAGATAAGAAATGTTGGAGTGCTTTGCAAACCAATGTTTTTTGCAAACTTATCATTTTCTTCCACTGTTTTAACATACTTGTTAGAATCCAAACAATTCATAAATTGAGATATATCAGATACATTAACGTTCTTTGCAAAAGTTATTAGGCTCTCTTTAGTAAGCCATCCAGTATTTTCACCATTGGAATTTCTATAGACCTCATTATGATACTCCCAATACTTGCCCTGTTCAGCTGCACAGTAAGAGGCCTCTGCAGCGAGTGTAGAGAGTTCATCGGGTCATAAATCAATGAGAATAAAATCATTGAATCCAAACCGAGTAATTCTGGAGTCTACGTACTTTGAAATTAATTCATCCTTAGTCTCTTGATTGAATCGAGCACTAAACGGATCTTGATAATCCCCGAATTCAATAATGTTATTTGGTACAACGTCTTCTCCAAGCGCTGCAGCGCTTGGAACTCCCAGGTTGGCTAGATTGGATATCAATGCCTGTATATCAGTAGGATTTGATTGATTATTAGTCGAATTGTCAACACCATGATTTTCTTTCGTTTGGGTGTCTGAATCAGATACATATTCTGAATTCACCTTGACTACTGTACCAATATAATTACTGATGGTAATCGGAAAATCAATACTAGGAATTGAACATTCATTTGCATCTCCCTTGGTCAACAGGGTTTTCTATTGTATAACTTCGTTGATGGCAATGGGTGCACATAGGACTACATTTCCTGTCATTATTGTCATAAGTATTAATGACCCGCTTCTAATCAAATTTGGAAATATATTACATATTTTGCTGTTTGTTGCAAATCAAGGCCATATCATTACATCTTTATTAGTAAGTAACAGATAAGACATGCATGGTAAATTTCCCTGATGAGATACTTTATCCCAGCGGTAATAAAATATATATTGATAGAAAAAAATGGTTAGTAGGTTTAAAAGTACCATACACGATTAGCACAATAACTAACAAACTTTCACAATTTTCGGTAACTCTCGAAAGCCCTTTGAATCCCTCGGAAGTAATAAATAATACAAGTAATAATTTTTGGGTTCAAACTGCAGAGATATTTACTGAAGGTGATATTATAGGTACTTTACAAAATGCATTTGGTCCTGATTTTGATTGGGTAGGGCCTGTATATAGTAATCCTGATATTCCCGGTCAAAAAGGACTACTCTGTCCATTACCAAATGTACTAATTATCACGTTCACATCACTAGCCTCAATTGATGAACCTTCAATTTCACAAGATCTTCAAAACACTTTTTCCATGAAGCGATCTTTGGAAAAATCACAGTACTCTGGAGTTAATACACACTATTATGTAATACAAGATACAATCAATTATGATGCCTATCAAATAAAAACGGCATTAGATCCAAAAACAGATGTCTATAGTTCGATTAGATTTGAACATATGCCAATGATAGTTCCTATATCTCATGTTCCCAATGACTTGCTTTTTACCAGCCAGTGGAACATGATACGTATTAGGGCAGGAGGTGAAGGTACTACAGCATGGGATTTATCAATCGGAAGTGAAGATGTGGTAATTTGTGTGATTGATACTGGATGTGATTTAAACCATCCAGATCTTAAGTTTGCCAGTTCGGGTCTAAACTTAGATTCTATGTTAGCCAATGGTTCTCCAATAGAAGGACCGCAACTTGGAGATAATATAGGACATGGAACTGCAGTTGCAGGTATCATTGCAGCCACAATTAATAATTCACTCGGAGTTGCCGGTGTGGCTGGAGATTGCAAGATACTTCCTCTTGCCTTTGTAAGGTGGACAGAAGAGGAACTAATAAGAGGAATAAATTTTGCAAAAATATCTAAAGTAAGGGTTATTAATATGAGTATTTCTTTTGATATCCCTGATGTAACAGCGGTAGAACAAGCCCTTAGTGAGGCATCGGTTGAATCCCTTATTTGTGCTTCTACTGGTAACACCAATAGTAGTACTGTAAGTTATCCTGCAAGAAGTAAATATGTAATGGCATGTGGAGCTTCAGACCAAGATGATAATCGTCAATCACCATCTAGCCCTGTTTTATGGGGATCAACTTTAACAGGTTCTAATTTTGGGCCCCAGATGTCTGTAGTAGCTCCGGGCATTTCCATACCTACAACTGATATAGTGGGACCTTTAGGATACAGTTTCACAGGGGATTCTATCCTTGGATTTCAGGGAACCTCCGCAGCAGTGCCCCATTTATCTGGATTAGCGGGATTGCTATTCAGTGTACATCCTACTCTAAGTCCCGAAGAAGCCCGCATTATAATAGAGAGAACAGCTGATAAAGTAGGAACATTACCCTATACCCATGATCTATCTCATCAACACGGTACCTGGAATGTAGAAATGGGTTATGGAAGAATTAACGCTTTACGTGCTGTGATTGCAGCAGCACAATTTAACCCTGACTTGCCATGGTATCGAGAGGTGGTTCTTGCTGGGACCATGGTACTACATGATTATGAACCTGACATAATTGCAACTGTACCTGATGAGGAAAAGACCAGTGTATTTTCTGTTAGTGGAATTCCAACTACTTGGCAAGTAGGTCCCTTTCAAACACATGTGGATATTCCTGCTTGGATTGATAAGGTGGGAGGAGAAGTGAGAGGCGAAGTTCGTCTCGCACTTGATTGGAAGACTGATTCTTCTATTGATGTTAATTTTAATATAAAGCTGTATGAAGGAACATCTGAGGAAACCGATGACCTAGATGGTGAATTAACTGGAACGTTAAACATACCAAAAAATACAACGGGTTTAATTACTGAAAAAGTAATGAATACAGCTGAGGATAGCGAGGATTTCATTCAACTAAGTATGACAATTGCAAATAATCAACGACCTTAGGGTATTAATAGTAGAGGGAAAATTAGAGGTTATTCTTTTCTCCATTGAACTTTCTCCCTATTGATGGCTCTTATATTATCGGTATTTTCTCGACACTGGTTAAAATTATAGCGGCTCGACCGACTGTGTTATAGACAGTTAATGGTTACCATATCTATCTGTCATTGGATGCAATGGTTTTGGACCAGATTGATATATTCTCGAAAGAGAACTTTCCAAGTCTTTTCCAGTCAAACCTTAGCAAGTATTATGAATATTCGGTATCAGAATTATTCCTAAAGTTCGCAGAAAATTACTTTACAAATGGCAAGGCCGACCCTCTTCATCACCCAAAATATGGAAATAGTCTAATTCGGATTCCTGATACTTATAACTCAAAATGTCTGAAAAGGGGACTGTCCAAAGATGAATCCAAAGTTAAAATTATTCAAAAGTGGGATGGAAAAAAACTCCCAATTCAATTGTTCCTCAAAGACTTTAGAAGATGGATAATACAAGAGGCGATAAATGAGAATAAGAAACAAAGTCAAAAGTCCAAGTCAAAAGTCGTTTCATTTGAAAAGTTCAATCAGAAAGGCGGCAGAATCGAATGGATAGAAAAACTACTTCAAACACCACTTGAGGACTATAGAAACTATTGTCTATGGAGAATAATCGGTCCTTATCTACTAAACGTCAGAGGACTTTCAGAAGAAAATACAGTTAAGCTCTTGCAAGAGTGGTTAGATAAATGTAATGGTATGAGAAGACTTAGCTTTAATCCCAGATCTAAGATTTATTCCACAATAAAAGGTAGCAGAGGATTCAAGCCAATTTCACTTGCAACACTGAAAGAAGAAAATAGGGAATTATATTTTCTCTTAGAGAATATGAATATACTTCAAAAAAAGGTGTGACTCGGGGGTAAATTTTCTTAACACCTTTCCTGATAATAGAGAGTAAAAAGACGAATAATCCCAAAAATACTCTATCTTGTAATATAACTATAATTCTCATGTGGATTAGCCCCGCTAATAGTCTATCATTACTATCATTACTAATTAATAGTAAATACTCCTATATTTTCGACGTCTATTAAATCATTAAAGAACATCTATACAAAATTATGGATGTAGTGCCTAGCTTAATTGATCACTTCTTGTTTATAGATATAGTGTTTAATTCTCGCAATTGATCCTTTATTTCGTTTGAATTTTGCTTTCCATAAGTTATTAAAATTCTGTCATCATCCTGCAATACATAGTTCATTATATCTTTTGTTTCGTTTCCATTTACATAGTACCTAAGATTATAATCTTCGTTATCACAGTAGCGTTGATTAGTGTCTGTTATAAAACAGCCATTCGATATATCCATTTTAATACTTTTAAAAAATTCACTCATTGGTACTTTAGTCGAGTGTTTATGGATAGTTGTTCCATCAAGTTTACCGTTAAAACTTTCGATGTGAATATAGTTAGATCTCACCATGTATGGTTGTTGTGCTAGGTCCAAGTTTGTACCATTTAGGTTAATCAATAAAGCTGCATGTTCATGTGCAGAGCCTAATTCACCATATTTTGAAACAAACAAGTAATATGGTGACGGTTTATTGGCATCATCTAGTTTTATAGAATTTAACACTCTTCTAAGATCTTCACTATACTGAGGTTCATCAAAATAGTTAGGTGGGGCCACCATAGTAAATAACTTATAACCTTGTCCATTGTGGATAAAAGTGATTATCTCACCAACATTATCACCAACTTCCGAAGTTGCGAGATATAGATATGAATAAGATGGTACAGAACTAATATTATATTTATTCTCTTGTATATCTTCTATTATTTTAATAGTTGTTCCATCCACACCGTTGATTGATAGGTCATATTCTTTCTCGTCTTCTAAGTAACCTTTGGCGTCGGTTATATCTACTGGCCATATCCCCATTCGTGCAAATGTACTATAACTAAGTCTGTCTTTATCAAAGATCTCATAATCAAAGTACAAATTTTTGTCATCATAAAAACGGGTTGTCTCATCGGTGACCTTCCAACCAGATGGAATTTCTATAGTCAAATTGAAGTAGTTGTTCGTATAATTTTTCCAGCCTGTTTCATTATTTGTTTGAGCAAAGCTTTGATTATATGCAATGGCTGTTAGAGTAATAAGTAAAATACTAATAAATGCAAAGGTTATTTTAGACAATTACCTTAAGAAAGTCAAGCCCGCATAATATGATTTGTTCTCAAATATGTGAATTTTATTATCATAATTCATCGGATTCAGGTAAGTGGATCAGTTGTTGGAATGCTGTAAAGATAATTCGAGACTTGTTTTATTGCTAGAAGAGAATTACTAGAAAATCGGGTCTTGCATAAGCAGCGTGGAACTAGAGATGCAAGACCCTTTTGAAATTGTTGTGGGAGTTAACTATTACTATCATAATGACTTTAAAAACACCACATATCGATAGTCATGTTTCACTATGGTTACAATTCCCATTTGAACAAAATCAATTAATACAGCAAGTTTGGGGATATTTTGAAAGCGAGATGTGACTTTAGTATGTTGTTATTGCTTTCAATAAAATACGATTTTAGTCACTATTACTTTAAAACAAATTTAACAATTACAATTATTATCTAATTATTGTAATTCCATTCTATATTTGAAAATAAACTTAAATACACTAAAATTTATTGAAACAAGTAGTACTTTTGAATTTAGGCACATATAGGAACTTAAAGAGATCTAGACACAGTTGTCCTAGATTAATTACAGTAATTCGTGATCCCGATATGATGTTGGCAATGTATATAGAATCCCTTAGTTTACCTATAGATGACCTCTGTATTCTTTGGAGTCAGAAAATGCTTTCCCAAATCATGAAAGATTTTAGAGAAATAATATTTCATGTAGAAAAACTATCTAAAGAAAAAGGAATCAAATTTAGAGTAATCGTTGATTTAAATGAAGAGAATACATGGTTTCTAAAATCAATGAATTATTGTGATATAAGACAGCTTGACAATATAACTGAGAATCTTCAATTATCAGATAACAAAATATGTGTAAAACCTTTGTTTGAACAAGGTCAAGAACAGTTTAGTCAAATTCTATGGAGTAACTCTACATCTTTGGTAAATCAAAAACAAAGTCAATTTGAGGATTTATGGAAAATGACTAGACCATATCCTTAAAAATATATTCATGTTGATGTTTTGGATATAGAATATTGAAGGTAAATTGAAGGTATGGTATAATGTAATGATTATTTGAACGGTACTTGACAGATTAAATGATTATAAAATATCCTATCTTTACACAAATCTTAAATTTGTTGATTGAAATCTTGAGTACAAATTAGGAATCATCCTAGAGATTATAACGACCTGATATTATCCAAATAGTGTGGATATGAAAGCGAAGTGCGGATTGTAAGTTTGGAGGGGAATCGCGGGTTCTCTCCTCTTTCATTTTCGGGATTTGAACTATACAAAGCAACAAGCGGGTTCAAATCCCGCTCTTTGCACCTTTAACGCGGGATTTGACACTTATGGCGAGGACTCTATACATGAGGTGACACCAGATAACTATTCTTCTACTTGTGCTAAAGAATAAGACGGTCATCATCGTTGTTCATACAGGCCACGAATAAGAAGTATCTTTTATAGAGGTCAACGTAGCATATGGTGAAAATTGGGGGCAATAAACGATAATTCAATCCCAAACAGAAACAATCATCTTCATCCTATCAAGTTAAACCAAAGTATTCACAGATTCATCCGTCCTAACTGTTGTGATAACTGAAAATGAAACACTATCTAATAATCGGAGGCAAATTAGAAGATGAAGATAACACAAAATCGTTAATCACAATAATGCAAGGAAATAACATAAACGAAATAGTGGTAATAATTACAAGACTATTTAATCTTATTTGTTCGCAATTCTCTAATGACAATTACATGTTGGAGGGTAGTAGTGATAAAG
>JAKDMR010000569.1 GCA_030452275.1 Candidatus Nitrosocosmicus sp.
ATGATGGCTGGAAGTTACGACTAACGTGTTCTAATTACGCAAGAAGTCTAATGTATATATATGATATGACAAGCGAAATAAATTCTAACCCTATAATGACGTCTTTACATTCTCTCTATAAGGCTATTGCAGCCAAGAAAAATGAAAAATAAACAAGTGGATATTTTATTAAGCAATAAAATGTCGGATTGACTATTTCAAAAATTCAATAAGATGGTTGATAACAGATAATGCAAATAACCGGCAATGACGAATTAAAAAGGTACTTGTTAGATAGAAATGATATTTTAGTATCTACAAATTTAAGTAATGAAGAGGAGCATTTCAACAATGAAGCAGGCGAATCTGCTATAGATAGGTTTCCTAGTTCTCTGTTTAACAAAAAAGTAAGTTTATTGAATGAAGACTTCGTAGGTTTTATGATGGGGATGACAGATACCCATATAACGATATTTGGGGATTATGATCAAAGATTTGACGTTCCAATATCCAAAGCCAAGGAAGTCAACAATAATTTAGTCTTGGTAATCTAGTTTAAGAATAATTATTAAATCTGTCGAATACAGCGATACTCTTTCTAAATTCAATTAGGGTGTTTGCAACTTAATATCTTATCAAATCCAACGCCAATCTCAATTTGGTCATTTCATCCTTTAACACTAGGGCTTCAGTATCATCTTTAGAATATTTCAATAATCTTTCACAGGCCTGAATCTGACCTAGCATCAATTCACCTTTATTTAGACAAAGGCTATGAGAAGACTCGATGAAATGATATGAAACACTTTTCCCCTTTTCAGGACAACCGCATGTTCTTGCCTCTACTAGATATGGTACTTCATTTTCAATAATATTCATCAACTATAGTACCACACCCGCATTAATAAGGTATGATCATATAGGTCCAGTAGATGCATTACTATTGAATCAGACTATAGCATGTTGTTCATATCGGGTGGCTTGTCATCCTTATTCTTTGAATACATAAAAGAACGAAGGAATAAGAATCCTAGACATTAATTAGCATTTAGTTCTTAATCTAGGTTTGATTAGTATTACTTCTTTATGGTGAATATCTGAAAAAAGAAATCATCCATCATCTTCAATGAGCCGGGTCGGATGCAGGACATACTTGCCTGTAATTACATCTTTACTCTTAAAAGATAAGGTTATATATATTAGGCATCACATTTGAAATTATTTGAGTTAATTAGAGGGGGATTATATTTTCAACAATTTCTAGATATGTTGATATAGTAAAAATCATAAAAAAACCACTTAAACTTTGTAATTAATAAACTACAGGTCAGAACTAATTTATCCATGAAATCCAACTCCGTCTTGAAAAATATGCTTGAGGTAGACGAAGCAATAAATTATCTAGATTCATTACATTTATTTCCCCATCCAGAGAGATAAAAATCATGGGATATTAGTAAAATTATTCACATCTTAAATAAAGCAGATAAAGGATCATTTATTCTAGATGTAGGATGTAAGCCGTGTCCCATCTTGTCAATGATTAGTAAGATTGGTTTTAAAGAATTACACGGATGCGATCTTTACCTCTCGTCATCTTCTAAATCACAATCAGAAATACTTGAATTCAAACAATACAACCTATCGATTCAAAACCTGGAAAACACAAATTATAGAAATAATATGTTTGATTATATCACATCGCTATCCGTCATAGAACATAGTATCAATATTGAAAAATATTTTAAAGAAATGAATTGAATACTAAAGAAAGGAGGAATACTTCTTACATCTACAGACTACTGGCAGAACAAAATCAGTGCAAAGGATTCTTGTTTATTCGGAATGCCTGATATTATTTTTAGTAGGGATGAAATAAATAACATTATTAATAGTGCTGAAAAAATGGTTTTGAACTCATTGAACCCATAGGTTTTACGTGTAAAGATAAAGTTGTTCGATGGGAACATAATGGAGTTGAATTAACATTCCTCTTTTTCGCGCTCAAAAAATTAAGATCTATATAATAGATCTTCTGATTTAATTTGCTATAATAAG
>JAKDMR010000570.1 GCA_030452275.1 Candidatus Nitrosocosmicus sp.
AGAAAAGAACTAGAGACCAAAAATTGCTACTAAATATCACTTTTTTCTGATTTTTGCTCTCTTATCCTTTACCAGCCAATATGTAACCAATATTATTCCAAAGATTGGAAAAGAAGAAATGAAAACATACGGGAAGACAGCTAAAAGGGTGGAGGGTTCAAAGATATTCATACTGATATAGTAAAATTATCATATATTTAATTCATATTTTAGAAAAGAGATGATTACTACTTTGTTTACTTCACGATATTTCTAAGGCCATCAAGTTGGCATCTTCCCCATCTCTATAATAGGATTTTAGTACGGATTTGATTTGAAATCCGAGCTTATGGTATAAAGAAATAGCTGGACCGTTACTAGTACGAACTTCTAAATATATCTCATCACCTTTTCTTGTTGATATCCCGTTTATTCCCTCCATCATCAGTGCCTCACCGATTTTTTTTCCTCTGTGCTCTTGCAACAATGCTATTGATACAACATGCCCCTTTTTCACGAACCCAAGTTTCCTAAAATTTGAAAAGCCAAACTCTAATTTGCACATTATGTAGCCTACCACAATATTATCTATTTCAGCTATGATGAATGACTCTGGAATTTCGCGTAAAAGAGATTCAAAAAAATACTCGGTATAATGTTCCGGAAGAGTCTTTAAATTTATGCTGATTACTGAATTTAAATCCTCGTAACCACATCTTCGGATTACATAGCCGTTAACTCTCCTTAATGCTAGTTGCAAACAATATATGATATTTGAGACAAATTATTTAACTTTACCAAATATTTTTTTGTCAAAACTCCAAAGCGATAAGGCCAGTACGAGCTGATGGTTTAAATTGGATACTTTGAATAGAAAATTTAAAATTAATGTATTCAGAGGATAGGAAAGCGATATTAATAACGTATCCGAACCAATTTGCACTATCCGAGGCCAAGGGCCTTGCTGAATCAATTGGTTATTCCATCCTAGAAGTGATTAGCCAGAAAAACATTACCCGTTCAAGATTTGGTGTCGGAAAGGGTAAGGCAGAAGAAATCAAAGAAAAAGTTGCAGCATTAAAACCCGATGTAATCATATTTGATGAAATTCTAAAACCTAGTCAACAATACAATCTCGCAAGATTATGCAAGATAGACATTGTGGATAGAGAAAAATTGATACTAGAAATTTTTATAAATAGAGCGGTAACCAAGGAATCAAAGATTCAAGTAAAGCTAGCACAACTAAAATATGATATTGTCAGAGTAAAAGAGAAAGCAAGACTTGCAAAGCTAGGCGAGCAGCCCGGATTTTATGGTTTAGGAAAATATGATGCAGACGTGCACATTTTGGACATCAAGAAAAGAACCACGTTATTGAAGAAAAAACTACAAGCAGAAGAGAGAAAAAGAGCTCTCCACAGGATTCAGAGACTCTCAAGCAATGTTCCATTGATATCGTTAACAGGTTATACTTCGGCTGGCAAAACATCATTGTTTAACATATTAACAAACGAGAATAAGGAGACTAGTACGAAACTATTTACAACATTGACGACCTTTACTCGTTCTTCACAGATTGAAGGGAGGAAAGTTCTTGTATCAGATACAATAGGGTTCATCAGTAAGTTACCTCCATATATGATCGAAGCATTCAAGTCTACACTATCTGAACTGAATTACGCTAATGTGATTTTATTGATAGTTGATTTTACCGATGATGTTCCCATTATAAGGAAAAAATTGATGAGTTCTCTCGAAATTTTATCAAAACTACAAATTCCATTTCAAAAATGTATCCTAGTATTAAACAAGATAGATATGGTAAAAAATAATGAAATCAAAGGTAAAATGAAAGAACTAAATGTAAATGAAAACATGGATCAAATTATCCCAATCTCTGCTCAACTAGGTTATAACCTTCCAAAGTTAAAGAAGATGATTTCTATGCAGTTTGCAAATTAGCCTTCAATACTATATACATCCTCCTCCAATCAATCAGTTGATAAATTGTAAAGTCCATCGATTAATTTGTGTCTTAAAACGAAAGAATTA
>JAKDMR010000571.1 GCA_030452275.1 Candidatus Nitrosocosmicus sp.
ATATAGGTTATATACTTAATTTAGTATTTATCCTAATCTCGGTAAAATTAGATACTAATAATTATAAAAGCTAAAGTTTGATAAATTAATGCTCACAGAGTAGTCTGTAATAATTCAAATACAGAACATTCTTTCGTTTTTTATGATCCTAATCAATCTCTCATTGGGGTAAATTGTGACATTTAAACTAGTTTCAATATGAATCTTACCTAATCTTCTCTGTCTGAGATGCCAATACGATAACAATCGTTATGTGACTTTAGGTCAAATGATTGATTTCATAAGAAGATTTTATTATTAAATTTAGTTAGCAATTTTTTACTGCTACATTCTTCAAATTTGATATAAATTATAAAAATTAAATTCTTAATGTCTATGACCAGTACTAAAAGTTTTTCTACAAAAAACGCAGGTGTTCTAGTAGTAGCAGTAATTTCCCTAGTAGTCGCTCTTGGATTAAGTCAGATTTCTTCCGCAATGGCACAAAATGAATTATTAAATTGTGACACAGAGGGTGCAGATGAATCTAGCAGTTTTAACTTAAAAGATGCTGCCTCATGCGATGATGGGGTATCAGAAGATTCACAGAATTCAGAAGATGAATCTGAAACAAACAATGCTGCCTCTTCAAATGATGAAGATGCTGATGAGAGCAATGGAGTAAAAAGTAAGACCAGCAGTGTTCTCACAGCAGGTCCCGCAGTAGCATCATCAGATGACAACATCATAAAACCCATCAACTTGAATAAGGGCACAGAATCAGATGAGCCGCTTAAGACAAATAACGAAGATAATAAACAAGCAGCAAAATCTGCATCAAAACAAATATTTGAAGATGAAATCGATTTGAGTGATCAATTGGACACAAACACCAATACCGGAGTCTCTGAATTATACGAATCCTTTGACCTACCATATACAGCAATCTACAAGAATCAGTGAACTGCAGATTCACATAGCTTTTTTTAAATACTTTTCTTAATTTAATTTTATTATGCAGTTACATAATTCGGCCCTTTTAACTTTAGGTAATTTTTCAAATGCTTCCCAATATTTCATATCGATTAAGATGAATCATTTCAGAACAAAAGGTCATAAATCGTGCTCAAAATGCAAGGAATCTTGTCGATATTGTCTCGGTTAGTCCGGTGACAACCCGAATTTACTCTTTTTCAAATGCTTAAGTTAACAGGGCCCATAATTCATAATGAATCCTTATTGAGTACTAAGCATAATCAGACGTTACCGATTGTACTAAATTGGAGTGCTGAAAATATTTTAATGACCGATAAACTTGCAACCCTTTTCAGAATAGCTAAATACCGCTAGTCTATCTTTGCCATGATGAGCCTAATGGTATTGAAAAGAATAATGTTAGACAGTGTGTATTAAATCAGTAAGATTTCTTTTCGGTTTGGGAAAAAGCATTTTCTTTGGATATCCAATGCACAAGATTGAGGAAGGCTCCATATCAGTATTAATTATTTCCCTTACTAAATGTTCATTAAACATGCCTATCCAAATTGAACTCAATCCTAAGGCGTGGGCGGCTAATTGGGCATAACCTGCAGCAAGAGTAGCGTCTTGAATAGAAAACTTATGTAATACTTCTGGATTAAAATTTAATTTAATTCTTAATGGATTGGAGCAAAATATCAAGACCAGTGGTGCATTCACATAGGGCTGGTTGTTAGCCGCTTTGATCAGATTTTGTTTTAATTGTGGGGTATTTACATGATAAATTTCAAAACCTTGAAATCCACCTGCTGTGGGTGCTGTATCAGCAGCCGCAAATATTATATCTATTTTCCAACCTTCTATTTCTTTTTCCTCAAATTTTCTCTGTGACCGTCGATTTAGCATCACATTAAAAATATTGCTACCTAATACATCATCAATTTCAGATTTTTCTTGTGGGGTCGGTTCTTTTGGATAAACTTTTGGGAGTATGTCAGAAGGAAACATACTTTCCAAAATCCTATTATCTTCCAACATCAATAATAGCGAATAGTCATTAAAAAAGATTGCAGATT
>JAKDMR010000572.1 GCA_030452275.1 Candidatus Nitrosocosmicus sp.
TGATATAATTAATTTCAATTATACATTATGATTACAATGAGTAACATAACAAAAACCCACAAAGTTGGACTTTTTGCAGTGATGTTCATTGCAGCAGCTCTTATCGGTTCAGTAGTAGCCTTTGGCGACAACATGGCATATGCAACCAAGAAACACAATGACTCAGAACAAGAAATCGAACAAGGACAAGAAAATGAACAGAATGCACAATGTGTATCTGGAGATTTCACATTAGCAGGATGTAACAACGTAGGTTTATTGTTCCAATTACAAAACGGTAACATAGCCGCAGGACAACAATAAACTCTTTTTTTTCTTTTTGTAATTTCAAAATCGATATACTATCTCATAGTAATAACAAAATTAATTATTCGTTTTTAGCCTGTCAAATAGCAGTTCCCCTAGAAACCATTTTAATAAAACAATATTGTGATTTGTCATTTTATTATTGGGAGTTTGTAAAACAAAACTACCATGATCCTTATCCTCCTCAAGATTCTCAAACTGCTTGAATTTAGCACGGAATTTTTCTTCACGGTAAAATACAGTTGATCCCGCACTATCAATAAACATAATAAAAGAGACATTCACGCTGTATTTTTCAATAATACAAATATTGTGTTTTTTATCTCGAAGTCGATTTTTTTGCGAATTATTCTTGTACCCAAATTTCAAGATATTCATATAATATTCTAAGAGTGGAATCATTTTTCGTATAAAATTTTTAAAAACGCTTGATTCACTTGGACAAATACCATAGTCGGTGTCAGACCACTTAAAAAAATAAGAACCTATTCGTACAGCAGGTTTTAAGGAATAGTAATAATTAGCCTCATTTGTCAACTACGAAAGCATCTCCGTAAAAAGTCAAAATGAAATGAATATTTGTACAGTTAATCACTATAAACCGGTTATATTGCTATCTTGTAATAATAGCTTCCGAAAACCATTTGGGAATCATCTCTTTTCCGTTTTTTAATAAAAACGAAACACTGCTATCAAGAATATATGTATTAGCATAATCATCAGCATTTCTAACACTTCTCCCATATGCTTGTATAAGTCGAAGTATTGTATTCCATTCATACCACTTTGGATTACGCTGTTTTAGTACAGATATTTTCTTATCAGTTAAATCAGGATAGGGAACTTTTACTATTACTTGGAATCTAGAAAGATCGTCCTTAAGGTCTACCCCTAAGAACATGGATGGAGATATAAGGACTGTGGGTTTTGTACTTTGAGTATGTTTTAGTATCATTTCATTTCTATCAAACTTTGGATTGGTTTCGATGAGCCTTGATAAATTTTCCTTGGACAAGTTATTCTTGATAAACTGAACCTGTGAATATGATGTTGTATGAATTATACCCTTGTCATTCTTATGTACAGAAAGAAGATTATCAAGCACTTTGACTATGTTTGGCAAAGACTCGCTCATGGTTCTTGCATTTAGCCAGGCTACGTTCATCAGATATATTGGTCTATTTTTAATTGGGAAATCTGAATTTTCAACACGTATAAACTTTACATCTTCGTTCTTTAATCCCACTGCCTTACACAGATTTTCTTTGCTTAAAATAGTAGCGCTCATCAATAACGAAATAGAACCTTTATCAAAAATATCTGTAAAATAACTTGATACTACTAGTGGTTCTAATTTGATCCTTGAAAGTTTATTGTCAATTTCATTTTTAGTAAT
This sequence comes from Candidatus Nitrosocosmicus sp., assembly GCA_030452275.1. Taxonomy (GTDB): domain Archaea; phylum Thermoproteota; class Nitrososphaeria; order Nitrososphaerales; family Nitrososphaeraceae; genus Nitrosocosmicus. The sequence goes on from JAKDMR010000572.1 coordinate 1,703, forward strand.
GTTTGTAACTAACCAATTTTCCTTGTTAATACGTAAATCCTCTAAGAATGTTAGCAAATTTTTTTCATAATTTATGGCATCGATAAGATTCTTTTCACTAACAAGTATATCCTGGCTGTTGCCACCTGATCCCAAAATATTTGCGGATTTCTCAACATAACTAGTAAATTGATCTTTTAATCCGGTACAAAAATCTATCCAGGTTTCGACATCGGTCTGTTTATTATCAGGTAAATTTATTTTTGGAAAGAACCTAACTAAAGATTCTTTACTGAATATGATATTTTTAAACGAAGATATTTCAGATTCTAACGTGTGAGCTTCATCTA
>JAKDMR010000573.1 GCA_030452275.1 Candidatus Nitrosocosmicus sp.
TATATCTGAGTTCTTAAACAGAAAAATTTTGATCACAACTCTATCGTTTTGGTTTAAATAAAGACGGAAGAAAGGTATTTCTCTATCGAGCTCCGCAGAAAGTTGACTAGGAAAAAGAGAAATTTATCGCATACTCTTCATCCCTGGGTTCTACCGCCTTTTAGAATTCTATAACTTTAAACAAGTTAATGCGTGAGATTTAAATCGATTCAATTAATTTTATTATTATTGATTATGAGAGAAGGTCAGGAAAGGCTCGATATCATGCTAACAATTCATTCTCAAAGACATTATAATTTGAGAAAATTTGAAAATAAATATGTAATATCTGATAAAAAATTAATTGATATAACACCAGATAATCCAACAACAAAATATTATGGTAAACTAAATTTAGGAAATTAGTGTGAACAACATTTGGACGGTGTTTTAGCCTCTACATCGCATAAGTTGTCATTGAACTCTATTTTCCATTCAAATCAACCCCGCAGTGTTCAGAATGTCAATTTTCATCTACAAACGACCTTTGATAGAGTCTAGATTCTAAGAGCGATTGATATTCACTAGGAAGATCGAATCGTATGTTGAAGTTTATTGTACGAAAATATCGACGAATAATGAATAAATTGTATATAAGTATAGAACTATAATTAAAAAAAACTTTTCAAACTACTATTGACTGTTAGTTTTCATTGTTGTAGTAGTAGAATTGGAATTACCCGGGCCGCTAGTACTAGTGGTAGTGGTAGTGGTAGTGGTAGTGGACTGGGAGCCTGTATCATTTCCAGATGGAGAAATATTGGTATTGTTGGTTGTACTATCAATCGAGTCAAATGTATTCTCTATGTCGTTAGTTACTGCATTATTTATGGAATCAGAAAGACTCTGAGCATGAGCGACTTGCACGAGTGATATGATAAGTATGGGCAATAAGCTAAAGCCGAAGTTCATAGCGTCAAATGTATATCAAACTATAAATAGATTAAGATATGGCATTTTTCGCTTAATATTACAATAACAATGACTACGAAAATAAGATTCCTCTATTCTAAAGATCAGATATGTCATAGCATGTTGTAAATCCCAAGATGCTGGCTTTTGAGATTCAACATCAATGATACAAGCTCGAAAATCATGAAGATATGTACACGGTGTTAAGAAAAAACCATGAATGTTGTTTATTCAAATAACGTATGTGTCATACGAGCATATATACCAAAACTTTAAAGTTTCAATATATTGAGTTGGCAGATACAAATTTCAACATAGGTACATATATACGTAAGCAGGAACCTTGTGATTAATTCCAATCACAATATTGAATTTTCTTGCTTGTATATTTTGAATGAATTTATACTGATAACCTCTGTCAAGTCAATTAGTTTAACAATTTCCCCAGGAAATGGGGGAAATCAAGAAAAATTTTTAATGGGAACATTCCCTCAAATTCACAAATGAAATATATCATTCACTAAATAAAATACTAGTATTAAAAGAAACCACTCTATTTTGATGTAAGTTTAATAAGTTATTGTCATTAAACATAGTAAATGCAAAACAATAGACCTTTAGGTGTTACAATAATTGCTATACTTGCTATTCTTGGAGGTATTGGTTCCTTAGTAGGCGGGATTGTCCTAGTAGCGATAATACCATTCCTTGGTGCCGCTCTCATTATAATCGGATTAGCCTATTTTGGAGTTGCTTATGGATTATGGCAAGGACTAAAATGGGCTTGGATCATAACATTGATAGTTACTGTAGTAGCATTTATCTCGGGCCTTGGATCAATAATCGTGGGAAATGTAGGAGCAGTTATCCCGGTAATAATCAATGCTATTATCATTTACTATCTCTTCAGACCAAATGTAAAGGCGTATTTTGGAAAATAAGTACACCTATATTTTTATTGAATCTGTCCTTTTTTTCGTACATTCATCGTTTCTATAATATCCTTTAAGTACAAAGTACAAGTTTTTAATATTTCAGATATAAACAATGTATTCTTCTATTTATTTTTGCTAC
>JAKDMR010000072.1 GCA_030452275.1 Candidatus Nitrosocosmicus sp.
TGAATATCATCCAAAATTAATATTATTGGTGGTTAATTTTCATTTGAATTAAATAATTTAAAGGATTAAATTATTTTGGATTATATATTCTAACATGACTCAAATTACAAATGTGGTGTACATCGTCTTAATTACTATCACTATGTCAGTTGTTGCCACTCTGCTAACCATTATGATTGACTACTCTTTTGATATTCCGGGTTTGGTAAAACAGATTCCTCATCTCATAAATATTCATATTCTTCAAATGTAATGACTAGTTAGAAATGTCATGGTGAGGGCAACCAAGTCAAAGCGAGAAAGTATATCAACCATTACAGAACACTTTTACAAGCTAAAAGATTTACGCAGAACTGGATGGAAACAGAAGCTGGAAATTGAAAATGCAGAATCTGTTGCAGCACATACACTTTTAATGATAGTCTTGATCCTTTTTTTCTCAGAGAAATATCAATATTCTAGTAAAAAAAAAGTTAGACTTATTGAGATGGTTTTGATTCATGATCTGTCCGAATCTATTATTGGCGACATTACTCCCGAAACTATGAATGAAAATAGGAAAAGAAGACTAGAAGACAAAGCATTCAGTAAGATAACAGAAAAGATGTCCCCGAAAAATATGAAAAAAAAGTATCTAGAATTATGGCATGAATATCAAATGAAAAAGTCTTCCGATTCAAAGTTTGTCCATCTTATTGACAAGCTTGAGATGGTTTTGCAAGCAAATTACTATTTAAATCATAGAAGGGGGATCAAGCCAGAAACGGTTAGAACCTTTTTCCGATCAGCTTTGTCATATTTATCTTATGGACCAAATTCTCAATTACCCAAGACTTCCAAAAAAAATATTCAAGATACTAAGGATTTACAAGATATAAAAGAGATATTAGAGTACTTTTGTAATTAAATAATGCAATATTTCGTGGCCTTAAAAATAGGTGAAAAGAGGGTAAAAAACGCACAGGAATTATTAACAAACTTCATATCCGATGGCACTGCTGCATTACCAGCTCTAGCCTTAAAGGATAACAATAGTAACAATTGGGAACCCGTAGGAGAGGAGAATTATTTTGCCATAGTTCACGAGGAGCAAGGATATTTGATCGCGATATGTGATAAGAATGGTATAGCTAAGGCGATAGCTAACTGGTTTTCACTCCAATCAAAGGACGCTATAAAAAACAAGTTAATTGAAGCAGGAAACATGGAGGAATATTTTGGTAAATTATCGTTACCAGTGTAAAATATATCCCTCTTGAGGAAAGGAATTTTAAAAAGCGTAAATAATGAATAAAGATGGGTAAATTCGAAAAGGAAATCGAAGTAAAGGGTCACTTGGTTGACTCATCAATACTTACCCGTATATTTGATAAGATTATGGATCTAAAAGGCGATTTCACTGTATTGGAATTCGATATAGGGAAGAGAAAAGAAGATCATAGCTATGCAAGACTAGTGATTAGAGGCGATAGCGAAAAGCATTTGGAGAGAATATTGGAATACATGTTTCGTGAGGGTGCTACCAGTATTTCCGTTGACGAGGTAAAATGTATTGCTGCACCCAGAGACATGGTCTTACCAGACGACTTTTATAGCACTACGAATAACCCAACCCAATTATTTTACCATAAAGAATGGGTAAATGTTGAAAACATGATGATGGATAAATGCATCGTCTTTAATGCCGACACTAAAAAAGCAGAATGTAAAACCAACCGGGATGTAAAAAAAGGTCACCTCGTAGTTACTGGTGAGAGAGGAGTCAGAATTATCCCCCAAGAGAGACCTAGGGAAGGAGTCGATATATTTCAGTTTATGAGTAGCTCAAGTTCTAGTGAACGGCCCACGCAACAAATTGCAAAAAAAGTAGCTCTTGACCTGTATCGTACAAAAAAAGAGCAAGGGAAGATAATTGTCGTAGCAGGACCTGTCGTAGTTCATTCGGGGGCGTCAGACATATTAGCAAAGCTCATAAAGCTGGGCTTTGTAGATGGGATCTTAGCGGGTAACGCCTTGGCAGTGCATGATATTGAAAATTCGTTACTGGGAACATCGTTAGGAATGCATGTAGATGATGGAACACTTGCTGTGCGAGGACATCGTAATCATATGTCCATTGTAAATGAAGTGTTTAAGGCAGGATCAGTGAGATCGATGGTAGAAAACAATATCCTAAAAACCGGAATTATGTACGAATGTATTAGTAACAATGTCCCATATGTTTTATGTGGATCAATAAGAGATGATGGTCCCATTCCAGATGTCATTACGGACATAGTTGATGCTCAAAAAAAGTATAAATTATTATTGAAAGGAGCCAATTTGGTAATAATGCTGTCAACTATGCTTCATTCAATCGCAGTTGGGAATATGTTGCCTGCCTCTGTAAAAGTTATAGCAGTAGATATTAACCAATCTGTAGTAACTAAATTATTGGACAGAGGAACTACTCAAGCGATCGGTGTAGTTACCGATATAGGTTCTTTTTTGCCTATTGTAATGAGAAATTTGGAGGAGTTAGGAAGCATCAAATAAAACATATCAAAGAAAATATTACGACTCTTTTTTAGATATGCTTTAGTTTTGAAACATAGATTTAATAAAAATAAGATGAAATAATTAGAATTTCTGAATGTATAGAATTTATAGTCAAAATGATATCTACCAGATCCAGCTAAGTTATCTATTGTTCCTAGTCGTTTCAAGGAAATTGGGATTCTATGTGGTATACATACTTGAATCAAAGATTTTCCTCCCACTATTTTAGAATTAGCATTAATTTTCAGGAATTCCGGGTAGATGGTGAAATTGAATATTTATTTTCATTCTCCAAAATGTTCTAGCAAAAGAATTGTAACAAGAACATATATTATACTTCACCTCTACGGATCTAAATAAAGTCATTACTTCACTTGATGTTGTGAGTCAGTCATTTACCAAATGAAATGAATTAGGTATGCTTTTTAGACCTTGACTTGATCTTTTTGGGTTGGTATTATGATACCAAACATTTTTAGAGATAATTCTGTCAATTGATGTGGACCAAGATTTATTTTAGTTTTCTCAATCTACAATTTAGTCCATATTGTCGTCCTATTGAACTAGTAGTCGTCGTTTTTCATGACTTCATTATCAATGAATTTTATTAGTTTCTTATCTAATATCTTTGTAGTCTGGTTACATATGACGCATCTAAAATAAACCTGAGATCTTCTTACTCGAGGTCGTGTTCTGGATTCCATATGTTTCACTATCCAATCCTTTGGGGACCTAGTCTTGCAACCAGGACAAACAATAAATGTAGATACCTCATCTAAATCGTTTGAAATGGACATGTATTAGCTTACCTAATATTCTTCCAAGTATTTATTTATGGTCTACTTTACAAAGAAAAAACTTGGAAATATTTGCTCAAATAGTTCTGATGGGACCAACAAAACAGATTCTTTAATTAAAAATGGTACATCCTAATCAAAGCCATAGGGGCGCAAGGATTCGAGTATTTGACCTCTTTTAAAATTTGAAGGTTATAGGCAGAATACATTTACTCTATATAGCATCAACGAATGAACACCTTCAACTTTATCAAACTCAAACTCATTCATGCTTTATTACTTCCATACCAGAACAAAGGATGGAATCCAAATCAATTATCTTCTAGGCTTTCCTTTATTAAATTCAAAGCAATTTGGGGATTGACTCTACCTTTTGTTTCTTTCATGATTAGCCCCAATACGTAATTGATGACATTTGGGTTACTCCTTGACTGTTCTATAAGTTGGGGTTGAGATTTGAGTATGTCCTGGATTATCTTTATAATTGGTCCCTCATCAGAAATTTTTTCAATTTCTAAATTATCTATTATCTTCAATGGACTGGTACCTGAATCGAGGCTCTTATCAAATATCTCTCTTGCTATAGTCCTGTTTAAGGATTTTACCTCTACTAATTTTGCGATCTCGGCAACTTGACTTGGCGATACTGACAGAATATCAAGACCCCTTACGTTATGATTAGTTAAGCCTTGTCTATCTTTCTCATTTATTTTTGTAAGCAGCTCGTTAACTATCCAATTTGATATTTCAATCGGAGAATTATAGCAACTTAGTGATTCTTCAAAAAAATCACTTATCCTTTTATCATTAACTAAAATCTTGGCCGTGTGTTCGGTTATCTTGCAAACTTCAATATATCTCTTCAACCTCTCAAGTGGTAATTCAGGCATACTGGTTCTTACTCTGGAAACGAACTTATTCCCCAAGATAATTTTAGGAATATCAGGCTCTGGAAAATATCGGTACTCCTCTTCCTCCTCTTTTGATCTTGCAGCGACGGTCACCTTTCTTTTCTCGTCCCAATGTCGTGTTTCTGGTCTGACGTCAATGTCATGCATAATCAAAGTTTTTTGTCTGGTGGTTTCATAATAGATTGATTTTTCAACTTCTTTAAATGAACTTATATTCTTAATTTCAACCTTTTTTCCACCTCCGATAGAAACATTCACATCACATCTTACTGAACCTTCCAAACTTGGATCAGTAACCCCTAGGTATTCAAAAAGGTTAACAATTTCATTTAAGAATGTCCTAACGGCGATTGGACTTGAAAAGTCAGGCTCCGTCACGATTTCCACTAACGATACACCAGCTCGATTATAATCGATAAGGGAGTAATTATTCGCAGCGGACTTATCTTCATCATAAGTTATTTTTCCTGGATCTTCCTCTAATTGAACCCTGGTAATTCTTATATTATTCCTCTCTGACCTCTCCCATGATGCGTCAGGTTTGGATTTTGATTCCCCAACAAATTCAATGAACCCTTCATAACCTATGCTGCTCAATTCATATGAATTGTATTGAGTTGTCTGATAATTTTTGGGCAAGTCAGGGTAAAAATAATTTTTCCTATAGAAGGAAATTTTTTCAGGGATGCTACAATTAAAAGCCATACAAATCATTGATGCAAATTCTACTGCTCTTTTATTTAGCAAGGGCAACGTACCTGGCAATCCTAGGCAAATAGGACAGGTATTTTCATTTGGAGGCGAGTTTCGGTAATTTGAGAGACAATCGCAAAAAAGCTTTGTCTGAAGATTAGTTAGCTGACAGTGTATTTCTAAGCCAATTTTCAATTCTGGACCCATTTTCATTCTATTGTTCATATCTTTGGAATCCATGTCTCAAAACCCTCAATGTTTTCAAGCAAAACTGCCACATCTATCAATTTTTGCTCGCCAAAAGCATTAGCTATCAGTTGTACCCCTATTGGAAAGCCTTCTTTAGATAAGCCACCCGGTATTGATATTGCAGGTATTCCTGCAAGATTAGCTAAGATTGTATAAACGTCTAAATTATAATTCTCAATTGGTTGCAAAGTCTTTTCTCCTAATCTAAATGGCAAGACAGGCATTGTTGGTAACAGCAAAATATCATATTTATTAAACAGAATATCAAATTCTCTTTTTATCATAGATCTTAGCTTTTGTGCTTTGGCATAATATTTGCCAAAATAGCCCGCTGACAACACATACGAGCCTAGCAGGATTCGGAGCTTTACCTCATCCCCAAACTTCGATCTAGATTCGGAAAAATAGCTATTCCACTCATAACCTTCTGGACTACCTTGATAACCATATCGTAAATTGTCAAATCTCGATAAATTACTACTTGCTTCGGCTGTAGCTATTACATAGTACGAAGCTAGCGCATAATTAGATAATGGTATTCTGGTATCCTCCATTTCACAACCACGGTCTTTTAGCTGTTTTACTTTTTTTCTAGTATTTTCAGCTACCTCAGTCTCTGAATCATCAATTAAATCATTAAGTACGCCAATCTTATACTTTTTTTTCAAAATATGGTCGACATGATCCGTTTTATACTCATAATTTTTTGGTAATGTTGTATTGTCTTTTGGATCAACTCCAGAAATAACGTTGAGGAGAGTAACCAGATCGTAAATAGTTCTGGCAATTGGGCCAATTTGTTCTAATGAATTAGAATAAGAAATTAATCCGTTTCTACTTACACTTCCATACGTAGGTTTAATTCCAATAACTGAACAAAAACTGGATGGGCATCTAATAGACCCGCCTGTATCTGAACCAAGAGATAAAGGTATTTGTAATGATGCAACGGAAGCCGCACTTCCTCCTGAAGAACCACCGGCGACATATCCAAGATTCCAAGGATTTCGAACCGGGCCAAAAGCAGAATACTCCGATGTAGTCCCCATACCAAACTCATCCATATTTAGTTTACCAATAACAATACCATCCTGTGCTTCAATCTTGCTTACCACAGTCGCGTTATAAGGAGGGATGTATTCAGACAGCATGCGAGAAGCGCATGTATTTTTTAACCCTTGTACGCTAATATTGTCCTTAATTCCAACTGGAATCCCGGCTAATAAACCAGTGTTGAGGCCCTCTTTGATTTTCTTATCAATCGTTCTTGACTTTGACAGGGCACTTTCAAAATTATTGCTAATAAAGGAGTTTATTTTGTGGTCTACCTGTCTTATCCTTTCTATAATTGTCGAAATATATTCTTCAGCGGTAATCTCTTGTTCCTTAATCTTTCGTGAAACAACGCAAGCAGGCAGTTCATGAAGACTCTTCAAGGTCAGATCCTTGGCCCTAGAATAAAACCATCCTTGAGATTCTTTAATTTAAATTTAGCTTGAAGTCCTTCCGACGATTCTAAAGTTGGCCCAGGTTTATCCTCTCGCAGGTTTTCAAAGGCCAACTCAAATTTGAGATCCTCGAGGATTTTAACCTCAGAACCCTCACTTGTGAATTCATCTAACTTGTCAAACATTAATAGCACTTCCTCCATCTTTCTAGAGATTTCTGTCATGTTTTGCTCAGGTATCTCTAATTTAGTTAGATCGCATAATTTCTTAATATCAATACCCTTTGCCATGGTTAGCTAAGGGGATCTACCCGTACTTTATATTTATCTTATGGGGTCAGCCTATCTATATCTCTTGGATAAAAAGTCGCGTCTCTAATATTGTCGAGTTTTAATAAGGACATCAATAGCCTTTCTAACCCGAGTCCAAACCCCGCGTGTGGAGGAACTCCATAATCAAAAACCCTGAGATGGTAATCAAATGCTTTATGACTTAAGCCCTTTTTTTTCATACTATCCATCAAATCAGCCTTATTATTGATACGCGTACTACCTGATGATAACTCAAGGCTTCCATACATCAAATCAAAGGATTCGCTTAGGACACGAGGACCATCTCCATTGCTTGGCTCAGTCATTGGATCAATTTTCTTGGATTTCACATAGAAAGGCTTCGTAGAAGCAGGCCAATCAGTAATAAAATAAAATTCATCTCCAAAAAGATCCTTGAGGAGTTTTGGCGCAATATCGTCACCCCACCGGATATACTTCTGACTATTTTGTAAATCCTGTACCAGCTGCGAATATGTAATTTGACTAAATGGCCTTTCTACATTAGGAAGTTTAATTCCCAAGTTATCAAGTTCCACTTGATTTTTGTCGTTGATACTTTGAATAATAAATCGAATTAAATTATCTAAATAATCCATCATATCAGTATAGTCTACATACGCTTTTTCCACATCAATGGACATTGCTTCAGATAAATGTCTGTTTGTCCTAGAAGGTTCAGCCCTAAATATAGGAGCTATTTCAAATACATTTTCAAATGCCATGGTCAGCTGCTCTTTATATAACTGTGGGCTTTGTGCCAGAAACGCCTCCCTATCATAATAAAAGATTGGGAATAATGCAGCACCTCCTTCTGTAGCGGTAGCTATCATTTTAGGTGTATTAACTTCTACAAAATAGTTGTCATTTAAATATCCCCTAATAGAATTTAGGATAGTATTCCTTATTTTAAAAACATTTTGTAAATGGTTTCTTCTTAAATCTATAGCCCGCAAGTCCAATCTGGTGTCAATACCGATTGAAGAAATCGATTGAGTAAGGAAAGGAGCAGGTTTACTGGAAACGGATAATATTTTGATCTCTTCAGGGATTACTTCAAAAACCTTGTTCGAATTCTTTTGTCCAACTACTTTTCCCCTGATGGCAATTGAAGAATGCTCTTTTAAACTTTTTAGTAATTCAAATATATTTTCACTCAATTCTTTCTTTTTCACAAGAATTTGAATATCCCCAAATCTATCTCTTAGTTGGACGAAAAGTACATTTCCATGGTCTCGTTTTGAAGATATCCATCCAATAACCGTAACAACTTCATTAAATAAGGAATCTGAAATTTGAAAAGAATAATGAGTCCTTCGCCAGTCTCCCAATTCATTTTCAGCTATGATTTTGTCTTCCAA
>JAKDMR010000574.1 GCA_030452275.1 Candidatus Nitrosocosmicus sp.
AACGATAAATTGTTTAATCCCAGCTAAATAGTTTGAGTTAGGCGACAAAGCAGTAGTTTATTATAAACACAATAAACTTTAGATATCATGATATAATTATAGTAGGACGAAGTCAAACATATCCAATGATCAAACATATCCAATGAGTCAAATGGCAATCTTATAGACAATACTATTGATTATGATGACGATAAATGCAAAAATTGTCACGACCTCCTTAATAAAGATATTTTTGATGTTGCTATAATAGGTGGGGTTTTAGAGGTCTTTCTGCTGTATTATTATTAGGAAGGTATCTTCGATCAGTTGTAATCTCTGATACTCTCAAGTATCGAAATTATAATATTCATGGCGACCTTGGGTTTGAAAACAAACTTGTAAGAGATGCAATTGAAAAATCATGGTAAGACGTATTGCAATATCCTTCTATTCTTCGCGTCAAAAAAGAAGTAAATAGTATCAGAAAGGATGGTGAATAGCTGCTAGTCTTTTATCCATAACCTAAGAAGGTGAATAATCATAAAATCATGTTTATATATTGCAATTCATTTGAACCGATTATGAATTAGGTTGTGACTATCATACTTGTTGGGCTAATATTGCTGGGAATAACTTGTAGCTTAACTACGAGTATGGTACTAGATTTGAACGCAACAAAAAGCTCATCAAAGCAAGCAAAATAGACATCTAATAAACCTACCGTTCAACCTGAAAGAGGTTCTCAACAGGCTCCAGAAGCGCCAGGATCCTCTAGTCAACAACCTGACCGACAATCTCAATTTAACTCCCAACGACAAGAAAATGGAAATGGAAATGAAGATGCAATATAGGAAAAAGATGAGCAATTTGGAGACGTGTTGCAAGAAAACGACAATTCAAATGATAACGATAACAACAATAATGAAGAAGAGTTAGATGAACAAATTGAAATGGATAAAAAAGCACCAATTGCTGTTTCAGGTAATTATGTATATGTTGCATGGTTTAATGATCAAAACACACCAAACAACAATTCAGAGGTATTATTTAGATATTCAAATGATAGTGGAGTAACGTATTCAGACAAGATTAATCTAAGCAATACAACAAACGCAGATTCTGTTAACGCAGAGATAGCCGCTGATGGTATTAATGTAATCATAACATGGTGGGAGCAAAACCAAACAAGCCATGAACCTGTGGTTAGAATGAGTAGTGACAACGGCAAAACTTTTGGTCCATTGTTAAATTTAGCAAAAGACGGATCTCTCGGGTGATCACTAAAATAATTGACCCTATGTGGTAACATTTACTCAATTCAAGCTAGTATGTGTGTTCCTATTTGTTGCACTAATTGCATTAAATGAGATTAGGTTCAGCGGTATATGAAACAGATTTGCCTTATTTTGCTACTCCCTTTTTTCTAAAACGAATCCGATTGTAGGTTACAATAAGATGACATTAATACTTGTTTCTATAACAAAATTAAAACATATTTGAAACGGGTCGAACAACACAAAATGATCGAAGAGAACTATTTTGAGGTAAAATTATTAGGGACTACTCAGGTTTTATACCATTATCTCGAGAACCAGGTAGTAAAATCCAAAGTAGTTGTGCAGCACACTAGTCTCTTTTGTATTCACACCAATATATAGACGATCTCTTTTTTTTAATGTAATTGCGGGGTTATCTCTATTAGTAGTAGGACTTGCTATCGTTATCTTTCATGATGTGGCAGATACTTTACTAAAATAAAGACAAAACTGGTCGGTCTGATTCATCAATATAAGTTACAGGCCCATATTCAAGATATTAAAAATTTGGTTTGCGAAAGAATGAAATTACTTGTCAGGATCATCATAATCATCAAACGTAAGCTAAAGTAATTCCTGTAAATAAGACTTCTCAAGAATATAGTTCATTTGAAGAGCTTGATGTAGTCAGTCATCAAATCAAACTATACAAGTCAAGCATCAAAATATACCAATTAGCAAAAGTATGCTAAGGTTTGTCATTGTGATTGACAATAAAA
>JAKDMR010000575.1 GCA_030452275.1 Candidatus Nitrosocosmicus sp.
AACTCAGAACCCCACATATCAAGAAAATCATATGAAAAAAGTATCTCACCACGTCGAACTAATGCTTTATTGTAAGAAGGCCAGTCAATCATGGAAATGGATAGTCGAATCTAAGCTAAATAGATTGCTTTAAGCGACAAAGCAATTTATACTAATAGTCAAGAGAAGTTAGTTGCTGGTTTTCAATTTTTGATTGAAGGTTTGGAAAATGATGAATCCATCTTGTAAAGTACCCGATGATATTTTTCTGGCGATATGTTAGAAAGGGGTAAGGTGTCGTCCTCTGCTGAGATGACCATGAGCAAAAGTCTTTCTCCGATTCACAAAGATACTAAAATTGAGAATGAAGACAATAGTAAAAGTAGTAACTTTATTTTACCAATGGAAGGCAAAAGAAGATTTCGAGCTTTTTATGATATGAAGCCTTTTTTTGAGAAGAAATATTACGGAGCATTACCCAATTATGATTCAACACAAAAAGGTGCATCCAGTCCAACATATACTTTGTGTGCTTATGAAATAGGATTGATGCAAGAGATAAGTCCAGAAGGATTTAGAACATTAGTAAAGAATCATACATTGATAAATGAAATGAACTATGATGCGTTAATTACTTCTAGTACTTACATACATGTAATTCTTTTATATGATGAGCAAGATGATTTAGATAAGGCGATTTCGGCATACATTAATGAAGGCTTAAAGCGAGGTCAGATATGTGTTCATGCCTCTGTTAGTTTAGCAAACGAAGGCTATTTAGAAAATTTTTCATCACAAATTACAAATTATCAAGAAAACCTCAAAAAAGGAAATCTGATTATTGTAGACTTGGTACCTTATTATGTTAATGCAATGGTAGGAAAATTGGAATCTTTTAATTTATTAAAAGAAGAAATGATTTGTAATGTCAATAAGGACAAGAACAGAAAAAATAGACACATACGTTTAACTGCAGATTGTGCTACCATGCTGTTAAAGAACAAGCATTTTGAGAAATGCATCAATCTGGAGAACTGGTGGCACCAAAAACCTTTTGACGGTTCATATGTTTGCCCCTATCCAAAGTCATTACTTGATCAATAATCCATTTAGTGCATTTCTTTCAAGACTCATTCATAATCATGATGTAATTGCAGATAGCAATGGGAAATTAATCCAAGAATATATGGTATAGATTCTCTTACTGTATATCATCATAAATACGATATTAAAGTTTATCAGACTAAACTGAGGTATGGTTTTAGATTGAATAATTCAAACCAGAGCATCAGAGAAAGATGGGTCTTAGGTGATTATAGAAGTATTGGCAAAGTGATTTCTCCCGTCTCTGCTAAGCTAGTAAGACTTGTTAATGTTAAACCTGTAGATTTGGTTTTAGATGTCGCGTGTGGATTTGGTAACACTGCAATAACCGCACGCAGGGCCGGTGCAAAGGTGACAGGTATAGACATTACACCTGAACTTTTAGCACAAGCAAAAGAGGAGGAGTCTATAGCTAAAGTCAGCGGGATAGACTGGAGAGAGGGTAACGCTGAAAGCCTTCCATTTGAAAATGAATCATTTGATATTGTATTATCAACATTTGGTCACATGTTTGCATCAAACCAAAAGGCAACGGCAAATGAGATGCAAAGGGTTCTGAAGAAAGGTGGACGCATCGGATTTGCTACATGGCCTCCAGAGCTTGCTTGGGGAAGAATGTATGTAACGATCTCAAAGTATGTACCCCCGGTTCAAAACAACCAATCACCGCCGCCAATTCCTCAGTCTCCTGGACAGTGGGGAATCCCAAGCATCGTTCAGGAACTATTGCACGACGCTAAGGACATATTTTTTGAAAGAGATACCCTTGAATATCCTATTCTTAGTCCAAACCACTATTGGCAGGAGATGGCAACAAAATCAGGCTCGATGATTCAATTAATTCGGGCGCTTGAGAATGAAAATAAAGTAGAAAAAATAGAACTGATTAGACAAGAATATCTTAAAACCATAGAACCATACATACA
>JAKDMR010000576.1 GCA_030452275.1 Candidatus Nitrosocosmicus sp.
TCCAAATCTATTTTTATTTATCTTCTCTCTATTATAATTATTACAAATATATTCTGAGGTAACCCTAACGTAAAAGTGCTCCTATCTGACGAATTAACCCAATATTTGTATTCTACGGTGGAAGAGTTCATAAAAAATTCTGATAATGTTGTTATTGCATTTTCTGGAGGGATTGATAGTTCTTTATTGGCAAAAATTTGTAAAGATCTGGATAAACAAGTCCATCTAGTAACAATTGGTTTTGCAAATTCCCATGACATTGTATTTTCTAAATCTATTTCAAATTCTCTCTCTTTATCTGCGAATCACATAGCTTATGAAATTAAGGAGGAGGATATCCTAGATGACGTTAAGTTTGTAAAATCAAAACTTTCTTGCGATGTTCTTTCACACATTGAAAACTGTATTGCTTTTTATCAGATTAGTAAGATAGTAAAATATTATGAATTAGGACATTCTTTCCTAACCGCCAATGGTTTTGATGAGTTATTTTGTGGATATGATCGATATAGATCTTTTTATGGAAATGGTGAGGATTCTGTAGCCACTTACATGCAAGAAAAATTAACCAATGAAGATCACATGATGAGAGAAATTTCCCATGTGATATCAGAACTAAATATGTGCTCATACCAGCCATTTCTATCAAGAGCATTTATTGAATATGCAAAGACCATTCCTATGGAATATAAAATAAAAGGCCAAGACGATTTGTTAAGAAAGCATATTTTGCGAGAGGTCGCAACGAGAATTGGTGTTCCAAAAGAAGCAGCCCTGCATCCTAAGAAAGCTATCCAATATGGATCTTTGATTCACAAGTATCTATTAAAGAATAAATCTGTCTTGTAATATCGAAACTATGTGTGTCTTATTGACATCGATTCTAGTTTCATTTAGGTACCCTTTGGTGAATATTATGGTATTTGTTACATTTCTCTAAAACGTGCTCAACACCTGTAGTTTTTTGTCATTTGAGTCACTCTGAGTGACTCCTTTAATATGAGTATACAAATGATAAATAATGATGATTATACATGCAATAGTTGTAAAAAAAATTTAGTAGGAAATGGAATGCCTTGCGACATCAGGAGCAAATACATCAAGGACTAGCAATAATTTTCAACAAGAAAACAGGAGCGCTATTCGGAAAAGCAATGGTTCAAACTATAGAGACAGTGAGCAGTATGAACATGAGGGTGACGAACAAATTATCTTAGATATATTTGGAAAGCTAATACAACCTTTTGAGGATTTAGAAAAACCATTAAGTGATGTCCAGGAAATTGACCGAACCACCTATCTTTCTAATGTCATTGTTGGAGCGTTAAGTATCTTCGATCCTATTAAATCAATTCAGAATACGCTAAATTTTTGTCATTCGATAAAAGGCAAAGTAAAGATTGTATCATATGTATCTCGAAGGATGAAAATTCCCCATCATCAAGCAGAGGTATGTCTTGCAGAATTAATAAGGAGTAGCAGATATTATGATAATATACTAAACATTCTAAAATCAAAGAAGTTTTTTAAACAAATTATGCGTTATTAAATATTTCATTTTAATATTACTATTCATTTTAATTGAATCTATTCTTAAACCCTCGATATTTAGTCACTGCAGATACCCTAACAGCTACTTTTGGCCTTAAATTCAAATAATTGGGTGGACTATATTCACAATAGATCAATTTATTCTCGCGATGTTGTTGGCATTCTTTTATTGAATATTGTTCTTGATTTCGAGCATTATTATCAATCGACCTTTCCATTGAATTCAAATTATCTACTCGATCGTCAAGATTCGTAAATTTTGGTATAACACCTTAATTAATCGAATCAACTGGCTATCGCCCTTTATATTGGAAGTTATTTTTGAACGAATACCATTTAGATATTAAATTGATATTCATCCCTTAAAAATACCCAAGTTTATTCAAATTATTCAATAAAATATTAAAAATATTTGATATGTTAAATAACTATTCAATATTTTATTT
>JAKDMR010000577.1 GCA_030452275.1 Candidatus Nitrosocosmicus sp.
AAGTAAAAGAATTATGATATGAATCAAATACATTGATTAAACTATAGAAATAATTATTGCTTAAATCTCTATATTATTTCATTTTATGTAGATGCCTTCAATTCTTAGTAATAGTAAAATATTCAGGACAGTTAGAAAGACAAGGAAAGATGGTAAGGCGAAACACAAACCACAATTAGATTTTTGATACTTTATAGATGTTACTGCAGAGTATTCAGATATTGCTCCCTTCTCAAATAAATTTCCTTTATTTGCTGCAAGAAGTAACTATCATAAATACCGAATCAAAATGATGGAGGTTTGATCACATAATCAGCAGCAGTAAATTCTCCAATAAAATATAGCAAAATGGATTATGCTTTTAACCTCTTGACTGATGACAATATCCTCCGAATTTAAATCTAGAATCGATGAAGAAAGAAAAATTATCAACTCAGAAAATACCTGTGACGAAACTACATTATGGAGGATTCATGATGTCTATAGAGGGGATGCAGCTGTATCAAAGTCATTAAATTCAATCGCAGAGACAGTAGTAGGTAGGTCCGAGACAATTTTTAAGATGTGGCGTATAACGATTGTAACTGAAGTCGTAAATAGAAAATCCAAAATTATCTGGACTTTTAAATTATCTCCTTATCTGATGAAATGATTTTCTTGATATTTCTACAAAATGCTCATTCACTACTAATTATTATTTGATCTTGATTTCGACTATCATATTGAATCCTGAAATATAGTCAAATTTAATACGGGCCCGAAGGGCTTCATAATAGATATATTACGAGTCTGAATTGCCAGGTCGGATAAAAATACGAAAAATATCTTAGATGCAGGAGAAAAGGAATCTATAATATTAATCTTGTAATGACATTTTTTCGTATCAGACCAATATGTCTATTTAACAAAAAGTCAAATACATGATTTTTCTATATGTCTCTATTTGAAAAAAGCGATATTAAATGGTAAATGTTCTTACTGTTTATCTAGTTTTTCTCAAAACATGATGGAAAAACATTTGCTATCGTGCAAGTCAAGACTGGATTTCTATAACGAATTCGAAGTTACATCTTCTTCTAAGACAGCGAGGAATAGAAGAAAAAAAGTCGATGAAATTACATACTATCTGTTAGAGATCACTTCGGCAGAATACCCTGAATATTGGTTATACGTCGACTTGAGTGAAGATCGTACTCTACATAATCTAGACTCTTTTCTTAGAGATACCTGGCTTGAATGTTGTGGGCATTTAAGTTACTTTGCAGTCAATGAAGGAACCTATGAATCTCAGATAGATAGAACAACCGATAGCGATAGTAAAAGCATGAGAATAAAATTAAAAGAATTATTACTTGAAAAAGGCATGTACATTCCGTACGAATATGATTATGGAAGCTCTACCTTATTGAATATCAAAGTAGTCTCGTCTCACAAAGTCATAACAACAAAAAATCGTAGCAAGTTAATCGAGATTTCTGCAAGAAATGACGATATTGATTACAAATGTTTTAGTTGTAAGAAAGAAAAAGCTACCGAGATTTGTACTATTTGTATTGTTGAAAAGGCAGGTGGTAGAAAACAATCTTCTTTTTGCAAATCCTGTGCATCGAATCACGAATGCGGTGAAGAAATGACCTCGCCTATTGTTAATTCTCCAAGGTCAGGTATTTGTGGATATACGGGATAGTTTTGAAACCCTAGTAGAGATTTGACTTTTGGATCAATACTTTAGTGTTGTGTGAAGTGACTGGACTACGGTTATTTTTGATACTATAGATAAGGGTAGGTAAGGATCAAATTCATGATGGGTGTTGCAAACAAGCACAATTTACAGAATTTATTTCAGTTTATCCATGATATTAGAACCAAGACAAGAAAAGAGAGGTTCATGAAAGTTCATTGTGGTCTGCAGCTGAAGCATTCAGAAATATTAACGAATACAATATTTTATAGTTTGGCTCTGACACAATATGTACTATATAAAATAAGATGAAA
>JAKDMR010000578.1 GCA_030452275.1 Candidatus Nitrosocosmicus sp.
ACAAATAATAATATAGGCATTACTTTTGAATATCCCTCTGAATGGGATCTTGATGAAAGAACAAACAGGTTTGCCAACGAGCCCGATGTAGAAGTAAGCGATGGTTTGAATTCTTTCAAATTTATAGATAGCGATCCAGCTTTTGAAGAAACTCTTGAATCATTTGATCTTGAATTTATAGCCGAATTAGGTAAAAATACATTTACAAAAGGTCCAGATGAAAGGCTCATTGAAGATGTAGATATGAATTCTTACAGTATTGATGGAAAAGATACTGCTACATTTCTATATACTGCGATAGAGGATTTTGAATTTGTCGAATTAGAATATGCTACTCAAGTATTTTTCATAGATAATGAAGGTAAGATATATTCTGCAATTTATCGAGATACTGTAAGCAATTTTGATGATCCACAAAGTCAAGCGATTATGAATCATATTCTAGAATCATTCAAGTTTATAAATTCAGAAGATGACAATGTATCCAACAATGATGATGGCAATGAGGATGATGGAGAAAACAATTAGAATATCATAATTTTTTATGGATATTGACGATCACCAATTCTGAAAATTAATACTCCATTATCTTATCTTAAAAGAATAAGTAAATAGAATATTATTCTCTTCACGTATTGTGATTTAAAATATTAATATATTGAGTTTTTGATAAAAGTAGAACCAATAATCATAATAAGGACGTATTTGCATTAGATAAAAGTATTGGCTACATATAATTTGAAAAAGAGGGTTGGTTCATTATGTTAAATAAATACAATATCTGATTAATATTTAATTCAAATCTTATTATTAAATTCATGCGAGAAATTTAATTAGTGAAATTAGAGAATCTAAGATGGTCAGAATCGATGAGCGATTCGATGATGAAATCATTGAAAATATACCAATAATAGATCTCTTGCGTAATTAGAATGGATTAACATATTTTTCTAGCACTGTTGGAATCTATAACTAGGCCGAGTTCATTATTCTGTAATTTACCAGTCCTGCTACCGTATCTGATATTCTATCGTACTTTCTTAGCCTGTTTCTAAAGATGTCATTCATTATCCTGTATTTTTTTATCCTACAAATGACATGTTCTACAACTATCCTCTTTCTGGAATGATCTTTGTTGTAATCTTTCTGTTCTGCAGTTAGCTCACAGCCTTTCTCCTTTTTGATAGGTAGAGATGATGTTTGTTCTTGGAAGTCCTTTTCTACTCCTAAGAATCCTAGGTCAAACAAGCTTAAGACGTCCTTTGGGATATTAGGATGATTTGTTTTGTAGACGTTGTAATCATGCTTTCTCCCTCTCTGTCTACGCTTTGTTTTGTAGATTATCAGTTCCTTTTGGTTTACGGTGTACAGGTTTTTTACAGTGTGCTTCTTTTTCTTGCCAGAATAATACAACTTTCTTCTTAACCTGTTTTTAGGTCTTGGTATCGGCTGTTCTGTACAATCTGTAAAGGCCAGAAAGCATGGGAAATATTGTTCAACCTCCTCTCTGGTTTTCAGCCTTTTGGTTATGTTGTACATCTTTTGAGGAATGGGTAAACAGGATCTTATCAGTCCTTCAATCTTTTCTATATCTCTGCATATGTTACTTTGGTCCAAATCAAATAAGAAACCTGCCAGGGTATAGGTGATGTACAGACGATAATACACCAGGACCATGATAACCCTATCTTTTGGAACAAGTTTGAAACGTCTACCTGCTCCAACGGCTCGTTCTCTTCTTTTGTCTTTTCTATTATAAGACAGACGTTTTACCTCGTATTTTGGATACTTTGACTCTATTTCCTTAAAAACATCATCAAACTGTTTGACTGAGAGACCCGTGAAGGATTTGAAAAGTAATGGTTTTCTGGATAACTTGTCATAGGATAACAAATGGAAAGATATCTTTACATACGCTATTCAGAAATAAAGCTCTTTTGGCTAATTACGCATCTATGTAAAAATCTATTTAGCAGACTCCATGTTATTACCAC
>JAKDMR010000073.1 GCA_030452275.1 Candidatus Nitrosocosmicus sp.
GATTTAATTTTGTAAATGATGAACCTGAAAATTTGAAATAGAGAGTTGTAATATAAACATAAATTCCAGTTATCTATTTAATCTTAAGAGATTGCATCACCGTAGAGACCTACGGAAGATGCGTTTGTTTGGCCTGCCAAAGCCATATATGACTATTTTACAACCTACAAAACTGAATTCATCGTTCGAATATTAGTACTGAAAAATTGTTATTTAGTGAAAAGTAAACGTCTTAGAGGTTTACGGCCTTATTGAAAATTCTTTATATCAAAAAACAATTGCTTTGTGATATCGTAGTCAAATATATCCCATTCTCAAATTACGATGGTATATCTGTGATTTACAAAAATCATGCCTTGAGAAAACTGAAAATATATGTTTTATTTTGAGTTTTGGATAAACCGACAATACGATCAGACTAACTCTTAGCATCTTAGAGGCTGCTAGTTAAAATTCGAGTTGTGTTTGAAATACTATACAAACTTTGTTCTTGAGAAATCCTTTGGAGTATTTTGTAGAATGGGTTAAATAATTTATTTTGAACTTTTTGTAGGATGAAATATCTCTGGATAAATTCATTATTATTTTCAGCTTTTATGATTACCGGTTCAAGTATCGCGGGAACCCCGCTGCATCCGGACAAGGTGTACTCTCAGGCCGTGGATTTGATAGAAATTGACAGTGGAAACCAAACCTTAGATAGCGGATTACCACAATTTTATGATTGCATTGATGAAAAAATAGATTCAAGCAAAGGAGCTGAGGAGGATTCATACTTTGAGAAGGAACCCACCAAACATGAAGTGACAAGTTGCTATAATGAAATCCTTTTAGGAAGCGCACCGTATGACGACAGCGATAGCGATAGTGATGTTGATGGTGCTAACGAAGATGTCGATTTCGGAGGCGAGTAAATCAAAATGAGCATTAATCAAAATCTAAGAATTGCTTTAAAAGTATCTTGCATTGTATTTTCGGTATTGATATTGGCACAATTGATGGTCATAGAACCAGCTAATGCTTTGACTAGGTATTTTAATTGTGTTACAAGAGCATCTAACCATAATGGGTCTTTCTCAGTCGATAATGCAGAAGTATGTTATGATAAGGTATTCAAAGGCGCACTAGATAATGATGAGTTCGGTAAACCAATAAGATAACAAACAGAAAGAATTACAGATGGTTTTGGATAACAAGATGCATTTTTAAGAAAAAAATATCCGGGCAATTTTCCATCTTTTTACTTTAATTAATTAACATCAGATAAAACAACATAGTTCTACCATGCTAATATAGACCGGTATCCGACTGTGTCTATGAAAGATCAAACTTTGATCGTTCTTATTTAGAATCTTTTTTTTATTAACAGGTGAATGTGATTATTTTGATGTTGAATTTTTTCCCTACTAAAAATACTCCACAACTAAGAATAAACCAATCAAACAACGAAACAACAGTACTTAGAACAGCAACCAGCCCCAGTTTTTTTTATGCAAATGCTTTTTACCATAAATCCATGAGTTTATAGTATGAAAGACTTTGGTCAGGAAGAACTTGACTCTGCCACGGAGAGTGCAAATTCCATAGTTTTGTTTTATGCTGATTGGTGCCTTTATTGTAAAAGGTTTATACCTATATTTGAAAATTCAGTTAAAAGCTTGAGCGATAATAAAATTCTTGTAGGTGGTGTAAAACTAAACGAGGATGAAAACCCCTTGTGGGATAAATACGGTATCAACGCAGTACCGACTTTAATCGCCTTCTCTAAAAATAAAATCAAGGATCGTAGAGATGCCAAAATGGGAGTAGGCCTTACAATGAGCGATATGGAAGCGATATTGTATAGTATTGAAACAAAATTGTAATACCATTTTCTAAATGAAGCTACCTTTTTATCTATTTGACATTTGAAAACTATTATACAGTGATGTTTGAAATGGAGTGGTGGGCATGACAATAGTGAAGGGTCTGATGATGATATGTACAAAATAAATAGATATTTGAAATTAAAAGAAAAACTTAAAGAATTACGTACTATAGCATTAACTGGCATTGCAGAGGCAGGATCTGGACATCCTGGTGCATCCTTTTCAGCTGCAGAGATTATGGGCTGTCTTTATTTTCAGATAATGAATAATGATCTGAAGCATCCTCATAATCCTAATCGAGATTATTTCATTAATTCAAAGGCTCATTCGGCACCGGGATATTATGCTACTTTATCCCTTGTTGGATCTTTCCCGAAGGAAGAAATTAAGACTTTGCGAAAATTAAATTCACGTTTACAGGGCCATCCTGTAAGATATAGCGAAATGCAAAAACATCACAGCGTACCTGGAATTGAATATTCCGGGGGGTCTGAAGGCATCGGTCTTTCAGTATCAATTGGAATATGCCTAGCTAATAAGCTTGACAAGCGAGACAATATGGTGTATTGTCTCCTAGGTGATGGCGAAACCAATGAAGGTCAGATATGGGAAGCGTCAATGGCTGCTGCAAAATTCAAACTTAATAACCTCATTGCCATCTTAGATAGAAACAAGATTCAGCAAGATGGATTTACCGAGGAGATTATGCCAATTGACCCTGTCAAGGAAAAATGGCTTTCTTTTAACTGGGAAGTGGTTGAAATCAATGGTCATAAGATTGAACAGTTGATTCCAGAACTTTTAAGAAGACCCACTGATAAGCCAAAGATCATAATAGCAAACACTGTGAAAGGGAACGGGATAAAACATATGGCTAACAATCCTCAATGGCACGGGAAAGCCCCTTCAAAAAAGCACTTACCGTTGTTAGTAAGGGAACTGGAAGGTGAGTATCTGATTTCTCCTTCTATTATAGCAGGAGCGGATGGGATCAGTGAGGAGAGCCTGGAACAAAAAATAGTAACAGCTGAACGACACGGTGCAGATATGATACATCTAGACGTGATGGATGGAAACTTTGTTCCAAACTCAACTTTTTTCTTTGATACTATCAAGAAATTGCGTGATAGGACGAAATTGCCCTTTGATGCTCATCTAATGATCCAAAATCCTGCCTCCGTCTTGGATCAGTATATCGATGCCGGCTGTGATATTATAACTGTTCATGCAGAGACTTGTGGTAACGAACAAGAATTTGAGAGGATCAATTTTAAACTCGTATCAAGTGGTGTTAGCCCTGGACTAGCTGTAAATCCTGGCACCGAATTACCCGGATGGATTTTCTCCCATCTTGATAATCTTGATGTAATTATAATAATGTCTGTAAATCCTGGTTTTGCTGGTCAAAAATTCATCCCAGAAGTTTTACCCAAAATGAAAAAGGTCATCCCTCTCTTAAGAGAGCAGGGATTTAAGGGCTATTTTGAGGCTGATGGTGGAATAGATCAATCAACAATAACTCAGTGCTTTGATGCTGGTTGTAGAATATTTGTAATGGGAAATGCAGTATTTGGTCATAGTGATGTTGACAAGCGAATTAGGGAAACTAGGTTCTTACTCGATTCTTATTTAGAGAAGAGTTTGCTCGATGAATCCCAGTCTCTAAATCTGGAAGAAGATTGGATTAAGGGTCGTAGGAACATAATAGAACAATTTAATTTATCGAGATAATTGAACACTAATGACGAGGGTGCAAAAATGTTTGGTATAGAAAAAAAAGATATAATGTATAATGGTGAAATATGAATTGAACCCTTTGACTGCTAGTGATATTAAATTTTCTGATATGCGTTCCGCATACGGAGATAGCCTTGTAAATTTAGGTAAAAAATATCCTAACATAGTATGCGTAGGGGGTGATACTACTGACTCGCTCAAAACTAAAAAATTCGGCGAAAAATTTCCTGATAGACTCTTCAATGTTGGGATAGCCGAAGCTAATTTAGTTTCAATCGCAGCTGGTCTCGCTATCGCAGGTAAAGTATCTTTTGCGAGTACCTATGCTGCTTTTATTCCGGGCAGATGTTTAGATCAGATTAGAAATGCAATTTGCTACCCCAACCTAGACGTGAAAATTGTAGTATCCCACGCAGGCTTATCTGTGGGACCTGATGGAGCATCTCATCAACAAATCGAGGATATCTCTATTATGAGATCTTTGCCAAATATGAGGGTCTTGGTACCTGCCGATGCAATTTCAGTCAAAAAACTACTGGAAAAAATAGTGCATATTCCGGGTCCCTTCTATGTAAGGTTGGCCAGGCCATCAACTGAGGAGATTTATTCTGAGGAATCCAACTTTGAAATTGGAAAAGGAACAATAATAAAAGATGGTAACGATATCAGTTTATTTTCATGCGGAACTATGGTATCGGCCTCACTGAAGGCAAGCGACATTATGAAAAAGGATCATAACATTTCTTGTAGGGTCGTAGATATATACTCTGTCAAACCAATAGACTCGGAATTGATCTACAAATGTACTAAGGAAACAGGTTCATTGGCGTCCGTAGAAGAACATAATATAGTAGGGGGATTAGGATCTGCAATTTCAGAAGTAACCTCTGAAATATGTCCTACTTTCGTAAGAAAAATAGGTATTAGAGACAGATATGGTGAGTCTGCTAGAGACGAAGAAATCGATTCGCTCTTGGATAAATATGGATTGTCTCCAGGGGAAATAGTAAAAAATGTGGTTGCCCTAAAAAAGAGTGAAAAAAAATGAAAATCTTCCTAGATACTGCTAATGTTGAATCTATAGAAAAATACAATGAATTAGGAGTAGTAGATGGTATTACTACCAACCCAACATTGCTTTCAAAAGAAAAAGGCAACCCCATAAAGACCATGAAGAAAATCGTTGAAATCATGAATGGGCCAGTTAGTCTCGAGGTAGTTGCCATCGACTTTGACAAGATGATGGAAGAGTCGTTGAAATTAGCCAAGTATGGGGAAAATGTGGTTGTAAAGATTCCTATGACGATGGATGGTCTAAAAGTTGTGCATGCGCTCACCAAAAAGGGCATAAAAACTAATGTGACCCTGATTTTTTCTGCAAATCAAGCCTTATTAGCTGCAAAAGCCGGAGCTACTTATGTAAGTCCGTTTATTGGTCGGTTAGATGACATTGGATCGGAGGGTTTGAATCTGGTAAGCGAAATTGTTCAAATATTTGCTAGCTATGATATCTCAACTCAGTTATTGGTGGCTAGTGTTCGCCATCCGTTACATGTGATTGAAGCGGCAAAAATGGGAGCAGACGTCGTTACGTTGCCGCCAGACATTCTGGATAAGATGATACGCCATCCATTGACAGATAAGGGCCTAGACTCATTCCTGTCTGATTGGAAAAAACTAGAAAAAGATAACCCTGATCTAGCGTTCTAATTTATTTATTATTATTTTGGTGCGCTATTAGAGGATTGCATCATTCTCTAGTTAAAAGTCCCAATACTTTTTTAGGTAAATCCTGCAACCTCTTTTTTGATAGAGTTAGAATTCTTTGATAGTTGAGGTATTTCAAATTATGTCCAATTCCTATTGCATCTCCTAAATCTGAGCCCAAACCGATGGCAATCATTTCTACACCACTTCTTTTGTATGACAATACTACCGAACGCACCGCATCCATATCCGACGGTTCGCCGTCTGTAAGTGTTACGAAAATATCTGGTTTGAAGGCACTAATGCTTGGTTGAAGTATCTTGTAGATTTCTGCCAAAGGTGTTCCTCCTATTGGTTTTACTTGCATTAGTCTTCTTGCATAAATGGATCCCCATCTTGCCGTTGGGGGTTTAATAACCCAGCATTTTACCATTCTAGATTCAGTATTAAAAGCATATATAGAAAATTTAATTCCTAGATACTCTAATCCCTCACATAGGGCTACTGTGGCTTTTTTGTACTCTATTTCATTATCCTCTATACTACTTGATAGATCCAAAAGAACTGATATCTTTACATTTATAGCAATTTTCTTATCCCTGATAAAGATTTTTGACTGCTTTTCAATGTAATTTTCAATTTCTATTTCGTCTCCGCTAAAATCATATTTTTCTTTCCATCCGCTTCTCCATTCCTTGAGGGCTGTTCTCACCTTATTGATTAGATCAAAATCGTAAATGGCGGTTTCGTCAACTCCCATGTTGTCTGGAATTGCAATAGAAAGATTCTCAGTTGTCTCAAAGCCTTTATTATCATTTTTTTTGCTCTCATTAACTATTATTCTAAACTCTTCGTTGATATCATCGCCTTGGACAATTTCTTTTTTTAATCTCTCTATCTCTATCTCTTTTGTTTTTATTCTCACTAGTTTTTCAATTTGTGATAAAATTTCCTCCTGCTTCATAGAAAGCCCCACTTTGCTCTTTGGCATGAGAATTGGGATGGGTGGGACGGACATTAATGAATCAACTTGAAGTATTTTGATTATCTGTCTTGTTTCATATTCTAACCACTTTTGGTCCTTTACAGGGTCAAAAGTTTTATTATGTTTGAAATTTTTAATATATTCTCTTAAAATGCCGTGTGCATAGTTTGATGCATTTATTACCCTTTCATTTTCGCCACCATAAAGTTCACCTTTTATATATCCTGTTAAAAAGAACTGGGTAAATGCTTCTAAAACTTTGTTCTTCCCATGAAGTGAATTCAGTAGGGGTTTGTTGTGCCAAGATAATCCTTCATAATAAATAATTTCTTTTATCATACCTTTCCATTCTTCTAATCCCAATATTTCTATCCGTTTTGTATCTAAAATGTTGAATACAAATCCAAAGACGACGTCGGTATCAAAAATCTTAAATGAATACCTTAATCTGACTGATTCATACCATAGTAATGTTCGCCATTGTCTGTACTTTTGAAAAATGTTACCATAGAAATAATCTAATCCGGGAAGGATTATTCTTTTCTTGTCTAAATTAGTTGAGATTTTTCCTTCTCTTGAAATATGTATGGTTGAATCAGTACTATCCGACCACCGTCGAGATAAGAACGTAGCAATCTCAAGCAATACATCATTTCTAATGTGGATATTGTCAAGATCGAGGTCGTCAAATCTTAAAAACGATTCGGACCTTTTCTTGTATTGCTTGTTCTTTATTTTATTATCATAAACTTCATCAGACTTTAAATCATTGTTATTGTCCTGCCCATTATCTTTTATATTCCAAAAAATAGACATATTTTGCCAGCATGAATTAGATGAATATAGATGCGATTATATCCATTACCTTTCGGTACTCAATTTCGCCCCATTGATGGTAAACGTTTGCAAATACAAATTCAGCTGCTTCTTTTGCGTTTGTGTTGTTCGTTACCAATTTCGAATATGCGATTGTTTCTCTCAGACTCGGACTATAAAAAATTTCTTCAAGCGAAGCTGCCTTCCGCAAATTATGAGCCAATTTTATTGCACTCTTAATATTATTTTCATCGTTTTGATTATTTACCTTAACATGTTTTTTGATAATATCCATTTCAGTATCTTCAGGAGGATAGTCCAGCATAATTCTAATTGGGAATCTGCTTAAGATCTGAGGTGGAAGTTCCTTTGTTCCAACGTGTGACAATGGGTTGATGGTCCCAATTACAAACCAGTTATCCGTTGCCTTTATGGTCTGTCCGTGGAATTCTTTTAAAACAATCTGTCTTCTATCGTCTAAAGCCTCGTCAAGCCTAAGAAGTACATCTGGTTCGGCCGCATTTAGCTCATCTAGGTATAATAAATCACCTTGTGTCATTGAGTGAACTAGAACCCCATTTACAAAATTGATTTGACCATTATCAAGAGTGTTTGTTCCAATTAGATGTGATTCTCTAGTCCTGAGGCTAAAATTTACCGATGATAATTCTTTATTTACTTGATTAGCGAATTTTCTGACGAGTGTGGTTTTGCCAGTTCCTTTTGGACCAATTATTAAGACAAAAATACCGAGTTTAAACGCCTTATCTAATATTTCAAAAGCATTATTCCAATCAATATATTCTATATTCGCATCATTGGCCGCAGACATCAATTTAAGTTTTCTCCCTCTCCTATCTAATTAAAATATATCGTAAAGACGCATAGAGTGACCAAAATGATATACATGCTTCAAGATTTTAAAGTTAATGATGGTCTAGGATTATGATTATCTTGAACTTGGTTTCTAAGTTAATGGCTCGGCGTCCACAAAAAAGAATTGATCAATTTACCTTCATAGTAAATTGGAATACTAGATCTCTTGTATACATGTAAAAATCTATTTTCGTAATCTATTGTTATCCAGTA
>JAKDMR010000579.1 GCA_030452275.1 Candidatus Nitrosocosmicus sp.
ATATTAAGTCAATAAAATTATTATAAACGAGCACAATTAGTTTACATTAAGTAGTAGACTAGTGTTTACATAACTCTTAAGTTAAGCTTGGCTGAAACATTTGCCAATAAGAGCGAATTTATTTAGATTCATGGAAATGGATGTGGTAAAAAATTCAAACCTTTTGGATGATTGCTATTTCGTAGAGTTATATTCAATCTTGGATGTCCAAGGTATGGATACATGGGAGAACAAAAAGGTACCAATTCAGGAATTACAACTCGAGTAACAAATATTCCGATTTCTTTAAGATCGTCAGTAGTTAGGTCAAACACGTATGGATGACATTTGTATTTTGATAAGTTATTGATGATTATCTTGATATTTTGATGTATATCATTTTTGGATTGGTCGAAAATGTCACCAATATCAATAGCGAAATTTGACTGTATTAAAAATTTAACAAAATGAAAATTATCAGGGTTGGCATAAAACCTTAATGCATCCAAAAAGTTCTTGATATTCTTAATGGTTATAGTGTGAAAGTTTCCATCAGTATTAGCATTCAGATATTTTACATAAGGTCTACCTTGACCTGTTTCCAACAAAGCTTTTTCAGCTGCAAGGCAAGGATTCAAATTAGCAGCAGCACCCATATTAAATTTACAAATATGACTCACATGATCTATTGCTATTCCAATAATAACAGGAATATTAAGTCCCACATCTGCATTAAGTAACCGATATTCCATTGTATTATAACAAAAATATTTCTCCATAAGGTTGTTAAGAAATTTACTAGATTTGACATTTATAATATCATGCGATATTTTTTTATACCATGTAAGCATTACAGCGTCTCTTTCAACAACTTCGTAAAGTCCTTTTATAATACTTTCAATGTAACTTTTTCCAGCAGCACATCCATTAGACGTAGAATAACAAATCTCAGGTTCATTATCTTTTCTCTTATATCCAAAATAGATCATCTGAGCAGGAAATAAACATTTTTGCCCTGTTAAAAGAGAAACGCCTTCAGTCCAGCCTATATTTGTATCTTCATCGAATTTAGAAAATCTGAATTTATTACTACTGTATTGTTCATCGGAAAAAAAATATACGTCTTTAGGATGATGCACATTATATTGATTTTGGACTTTTTTATAATTCCCAAATACAATAGTCTCAGGATTATAAAAATCTAACGCATACCTCTCATAAGCTTCTCCTAATGTTCTATTGATTGAATCAGACAAGGTAAACCCGGCTCCTGATGAACCTGCATCTGATGATTCGAAGTTTTTATCGGCATTTGAAACAAAAGCCATAGTATAAAAAAGACGTGGATCATCAATTTCTCTCAATACTTGAAAAACGTTTCTTACAATACCAACCTTCGAACTTACTCCCCTAAAAAGATTATTCATTTTTTTTATCCACTTGCATGTTATCCAAAATGCTATTCAAGGAAGTGTAAAATGCATTTGTAGACCAACCACGGTATGTATTACCACATTCAGGACACCTAGGAAACTTTAGTAAAGAATGAGTTTCAAATTCTGGGATACGATAATCTATTAAAATGAGATTTCCTATTGTATATCCTGTCCTTGTTGTTAAAATATTTGGGATATCCATGGTTAAAAAACCTGAAACTATATCAATCATTTCCGGTCTACCTAAGTAATTCTGTTGTATTGATCTTGATCCATTTAGCATAATTTGTTTAAGTTTTGTGTTATAAGGATGATTAACGATATTTTTATTTATTCGCAATTCAAAACATCTATAGCAGGCTGTTTCAAATGGAATAAACGTTGGCCCTATCTGTCCATCAGATCCATCAATAGTTGTTATAGTCCATACAAAATTATTCTCTAGAGATAGTTTATTAACATTAGACCAAACGGTGGGTAATGGATAATCTGTACTTACGATCGTCAATTGAGAAGAAGACATCAACTTATTCACATTATTCAAATCTTTGTGCATATCATACTTCAAATGTT
>JAKDMR010000580.1 GCA_030452275.1 Candidatus Nitrosocosmicus sp.
GTTTTGGACTAAATGTTGCTAATTTATCTCAGAATCAAATGGCTCCATTCGATATTACCCTATTTGATAATAAAACTAAATCCCAAGCCAAGTTTTATTCTCTGAATATAGACTCGGTCCAGAATTCAATGGGGTTTCCCTTTAATCCCAAGTTTTCATTTGAGCCTGTTGGAGGATTTGTCGATAGCGGATTGTTTTTAGACTCACCTTTAAATAATGACCTCGGATTTACAAATGACTTTGGTAATAATAACAATAATAATAACAATAATAATGACAATTCCCCATCATCTTCATCAGGATCGGGATCAGGTAATAGTAATTCCGGTTCCTCGTCTCCAAATGCAGATTTGGACATCCGTATTGCAGTAGGAGAAGATCCTGTTAACCCAGGATCTGATCAGACTGTTGAGGTGACAGTTAGCGACTCGAACACGAATGGAGGGATAGCCGGAACAATAGTTGACAGAAAGGTCCGATATGCCTCAAATAGTTTTGATAATGATGGTAGCTTCAAAAACAAAACTACTGATGCTAATGGTAAAGTTGAACACACTTGGACTATTGGAGAGGCATCAGGTAGGGGGACATTTGAGGTAATAATTGAAGCAACTGCAAACGGTTATGATTCCGAAACAGAAACAAAGAATTTTGAAGTAGTCTTTAACTATAATACAAATGAAACTGGTGGAGAAGAAAATGCTATCAGTTTAGAGGAAACCAATGATATTAACAATAGTATACCGTTTAGCATATGTAATCTAAGCACTTATACGTGCCAAATAAAACTTTAACAAGAAAAACATCATCATTCTGGCTTGTTATATATTACTGATTGAATGTTTGTTTAGAAAATATATGCTAAATGGTATAGTACTACAGACCAAAATGATAACGGTGATAGCGTTAAATCTTCTTCGGAAGTAGGGGTAACAGACGAAAATGGTAATTCATTTTCCACCAGTGATAATTGCAACGGCGAACCTGGTTCTTCTAGTGGAGATACTTCGGAATGTGAAGAGACAGAAAGAGAAGAACAAAACGAAGATTCTCTGAATGATAATACCAATGATAATACTGATTCCACAAGTAATGACAATTCGGAGGACAACTCCGGGGATAACTACAACAATAGTTGATCCACTATTTATATCGAGAATAAGATAAAGTCGACCTTATGATTTGAGTTACTATCGATAGATAAACATAACTTTTTTATTCTGTATTATTATCTAACATTATACAATAATTAGACTTGATATCTGCTGGGATATTATCAAATAATTATTTCTATCTAATTTCACGTTATTAAAGATCTGATTGTATTCATCATTAAATCATATCCTCGATATCCTTATCGCTCATAATCTTTCAAAATTTTGGATGGGCCTTGTATAGATCTCCAATCACCAAATATTCTTGTTAGCAAATCATATCCTTATGCGAGAAAAGAACTTAGGATTTTGTATCTTTCCATCTTAAATTAGTAATTAAATCATTATATTTTTAATATTTCGCAAATATCAAATAACTAGTATGAAAAAAACGACTAAAATAAGAACATCTGTTTTCTATGTCTTGTATATTGCAATATCTCTCGGGCTAATGGGATCTATGCCTGTATCTATGGCTCAAATGGAAGGTGAAAATGCTGAAAATGGAATGTCTGAATTATTAGTGTATGATAACCCAAACCTGGGATTTACGTTATAATACTCTTCTGATTGGATTAAAGAAGAAAGTCCATCATTTATATCCCCCAAGATTATCCATATCCGATGAAGCACTAGAATCCATCGCTGTTACCACAGAACCTAATCTTTCAAATCTTTGCAAGAATATAGTGATTCATCTCTAAGCATGTTGGAAAGCCAATTTCCTAACTTTACCCTAGTTGAGTCTTCCAATTCTACATTATCTGGATATCCAGCATAAGTGAAGTGTCTTGATGCTTGTCATGTTTAATTCACAACATAGTCTTCATT
>JAKDMR010000074.1 GCA_030452275.1 Candidatus Nitrosocosmicus sp.
ATCAGATAACCAGAAGGCTAAAGACAAAGGAAGAGGAGGTAGAAGGGTATTTTCCTGGTCTTTTGGTCTTTACAGACTGCACAGAACAGCCTATACCAGGACCAACAAAGAATAGGCAAAAGAGAGACCGTACTACTCTGGCAAGAGAAAGAAACACACGCACGCACGGTCAAGAACCTGTACACAGCAAACCGAAAGGACTGTCAATATACAAAAATACAAATCCAAGCACAGGCAAATTGGAAAGAAACACGACTACAACATCTACAAAAACAATCGTCCTGACATCCCAAAGGATGTAGAGAGGATGTTTGACCTTGGATTCTTGGGTGTAGAAAAAGACTTTCCTACAGAACAAAAATCATCCTTTTGCCTATTAAGAAGAAACGAAATCGAATCTTAACCTATGAAGCAGTATACAACAAAAATCATTCTAAAAGAAGGATAATAGGAGTAGTGGCGGGGAACATACCACATCTGCAGGATAAAAAAGGACAAGATATTGAACGATGTGTTTAGGAATAGATTAAGAAAGTAAGAGTTTCAGATATAGTATCTGGACTGGTAAACTACAGGATATTGAATATCTGTTAGTTAGTTATGGAAATCAACCATGGTTAAAAGACATGGTTAACGTCTGCTAATTACGCGAGAGATCTATTATATAATTCTGACTGCATAATACTGCTAATTTCCAACCTATTTCAAGAATATAGTCAAGACCAATAATAACTTCAAATCTATTTTGTAAGCATATTTCTAATTTGCTTTACTAATTCCAATATTCTATCAATATCGTTTGCTTCTGGATTCAAATCTATATATTTATAAAGAATTTCTAAAGCTAGCTGATATTCTTTATTTCTATATAAAATTATGCCTTTGTCTCTCAGCGCTTCAGAACTAGTGCTATCCAAGGAGAGAATCATTTCGTTTATTTTCATTATTTTGTTTAAATCATCCACTTCCATGTATCCATTTTTTAAGTTATTTAAGACTCTAATTATGATTTGTAACGAATTTGTCTTCTTCATCAAATCGTTAGACAAAGAAATGGTAGATCTGGGATGAGCCTTGTTCAAAAGATCTTGCAAGACGTAGTCATCCATGATTCGACCTTTGTTGAAAGGATCAATTACTATAGATTCGTCCGAATCTTCGTCTAGTATGTATTTGACTAAAAAGTGAGATGGAAAATTAACGGGATGGAGTTTAAAATCTATGTAACTAGCAAGGTGAATATAGATTAATGATAGCGTTATAGGAATTCCTGTCCTTTTTTCTAATACTATGTTTAAATAATTATTGACAGGGTTATAATAGTCACTAATATTTGGTTGAAATTTTTTGTTGTCAAAGAAAAATTCATTCAATTTTTCAATAATATGGGTTGGTCTCATACTTTTTGTATTTTTTATTTGTGAGGTTAATTCTTTACCCATCTCATTCATCATATTCATATATTCCGATATATTCAAGTTGGGATAATCGATAATTCTAGCAATATGAAGTACACATTCAGTTATCTTTACTATGTCATCATTTTCTTGCACTTTCTCAATTACTGTCTCTTTCCAATCTTGTAGGTAGTCTTTCTCCATCTTATCTTCAAAACCCAATATTAGTAAAAACTTGTTTCATCCTTATAAGTAAAATCAAAAAAATGTATCATGTTACAGTCGTTGAAATATTGTCGATGATTTTTATCATACATTTAGTAGTTTTTTCAAGAAGGTCGATCTTTGCAAATTCGTTGGGCGAATGTATCCTTGAGAATATATAGGTCCCACCAATTGAAATGCAAGGAGCTTTTAGTAAATCAATAAAATCATACATAGGTCCAGTACCTGCAGATGAAATTGATATTATTGAATCTCCAAAAATTTCATTTGCAGATTTTTCAATTATTTTTACATACTGATTATCTAATGCAGTTCTTCCAGCGGCTTCTCCATGAATAAGTGTGACTTTGATATCCTCAAATCCGTTTTCTACTAAATGTTTCTCTAGCCTTTTAAACTGAAGACTGGGGTCCATATTTGGAACCAAACGAAAGTCAATCTTTACCATTGCTTTTGAAGGAGTTATGGTTTTTGCACCCGGTCCTGAATATCCCGAATTTAGTCCAGATATGTTACATGTTGGTTCACAAGTCAAAGCTTTCTTTACTCTTTTGCCACTAAGATTATTGATAAATTTGCTGATTCCATATTCTTTTTTAAAACTTTCCTCATCAAATGACTCGCTATCTACGATCAAACTTTCCTCTTCAGATAATTCTTTAACTTCTTTAAACCAATCCTTTATCAAAATATTTCCTTCTCTATCGACCAATGTTGATAATGCTTGGACAATTCTCAAAGCAGGATTTTCTATCAAAACAGCTAAACTAGAATGAACATCTCTAGAGGCACCTTGTGCTGTCAATTCTACGTATAAAAGGCCTTTCATCCCCAAGCTGATAATGGGTTTTTGTTCCTGATCTATATACCCAAATTCCCAAATAACTACATCGGTCATGAATTTTGTACTGTATTTTTTTAGATATTTTGATATATTCTTGCTTCCGATCTCCTCTTCTCCTTCAATTAGAAACTTTATGTTCATTGGAACATCGCCTCTTTGTTTTAGAAAAAACTCTATTGCTTTTAATCTGGTTACAAGTTCACCCTTATCATCGGAAGCACCTCTCCCATAAATCAAATTCCCTTCTACTTTACCTTCAAACGGTTCATATTCCCATAAATCCCTAGGCTCTTCTGGTTGTACGTCGTAATGATTATAAAATAATAAAGTCTTCCCATTTGGATTTGATTTGGATTTGACTTCTCCATAAACTAGTGGAGGTGCAGAATTTTTCTGATCATCGTCAAAATATATCAACTCTGCGTTGATTCCTATCCTTTTCATCATCGCAACGATCTCTTTGGCACACTCTTCCAAGTTTTGCTTTCTTGCAGAAACACTCGGAATTTTTATCAGTTTCTGAAGATCGCTTATTAGTCCATGAGTATCAATATCTATCGTCAACTTGTTTGAAGACACTTAGCTAAGATGATAAATATTTCTTTAATATAAAAACTAAATTTTTTTAATATTTTTATAACCAGATGATATTACTTTTTTTTATTGAGCAATGAAAATTTAAAGAACATTTTCCTTTCACCATCTTCTATTGCTGTAATAGGAGCATCAGAAAAACCTGGAGTAGGTAAAGCTATCTTTTCCAACATATTGAGCGGCTATAGGGGAAAAATATATCCGATTACCCCAACTAGTCCGTCGGTATCTGGCATAAAAGCCTACAAAAGCGTACTTGATGTAGATGACAACATTGACCTTGCGGTAGTTGCCACTCCCAATAGAATCGTTCCTGCAGTTATGGAAGAAATAGGAAAAAAAAATATAAAATCTTGCATAATTGTTTCTGCAGGTTTTAAAGAAGTTGACGAAACTGGTGCAAAATTGGAACAACAAGTACAAGACATTGGTAAAAAATATGGAATCAGGATAATAGGGCCCAATTGTCTTGGAATAATGAGCCTTACCGATCAAAATCTCATGAATTTAACATTTTTGAAAATTACTCCTAAACATGGTGAAATAGCTCTTGTTTCTCAGAGTGGAGCTATTTGCGCAGCTACTGTAGAGGATGCCATAGCCCAGGGAATAGGATTTTCCAAAGTAATTAGTATGGGAAACAAAGTAGATATGAATGAAACTGATATACTTGAATTATTAGAAGATGATCCTTATACCAAAGTAATTGTGATGTATTTAGAGGATATCCATGATGGACGTCGATTCATGGATACTTCTAAAAGAATTACTTTGGAAAAAAGAAAACCAATTATTGTTTTAAAATCTGGTAGGACTCCAGAAGGCGCCAGAGCCGCAATGTCTCATACAGGCGCATTGATGGGTTCAGACGAAGTATATGATGCTGTATTTAAGCAAGCTGGGGTGATTCGGGTAGATACAATGCAGGAATTATTTGAATTAGCGACCGCTTTTTCAAAACAACCTTTACCAATGAATAATATTGGGGTTGTAATTGTTTCTAATGCAGGTGGACCTGCAATCATTTCCACCGATTCTTGTTCCAAATATAACATACAAATGGCAGATATTTCTAACTCGAGGGAAATTATATCTAAAGTTATTCCGCCACATGGATCCTCACGAAATCCTGTTGATATAGTAGGTGATGCGGATTTCAATAGGTTTGAAAAAGTATTGGTTGAAGTATTGTCTAATTCTAATGTTGGATCTGTAGTAACAATGTGTACTCCATCTGCGACTTTAGATTATAATGAATTAGCCAAAACAATAATTCGAACATCAAAGAATAGTGGAAAGACAATGCTAGCCGCATTAATGGGTTTGGCTGAAGGTGTTGAAAACAAGTCTATATTGTCAGAAGGAGGAGTACCTCATTTTATGTATGCAGAACCTGCCATAAGAACATTAGATTCGATGTATAGATTTAGCAATTGGTTAAATAGCAC
The DNA here is from genome assembly GCA_030452275.1 of Candidatus Nitrosocosmicus sp. Lineage (GTDB taxonomy): Archaea > Thermoproteota > Nitrososphaeria > Nitrososphaerales > Nitrososphaeraceae > Nitrosocosmicus. The sequence continues at coordinate 4,509 of JAKDMR010000074.1, forward strand.
AAAGGAATCCCTACCCTCTTTCTCCGTTAATAAGGAGAAGGTTGGGGATGTTATATCAAATGTTTACGAACAAGGCAGAACAAATCTTTTAGAGGATGAAGGCTATGCCGTACTTCAAGCATATGGATTTCCTGTTCCAAAAAGTATGCTAGTAAATAATGAAGATGATGCTGTTAAATCTGCAATAGAAATTGGTTATCCTGTTGTCATGAAAATATCTTCAAAAGACATTATACACAAATCAGAATCGGGTGGTGTAAAAATTGGTTTAAAAAATACTGATGATGTTCGAAATGCGTATAATTCTATCATGTCTAGCGTAAAAAATTATAATCCGAACGCAAGAATTGAAGGTGTATTGATTCAGGAAATGGTGACCAATTCCAAAGAATTAATCCTTGGTGCAAAACAAGACAAATTATTTGGGTCATTGCTGATGTTTGGATTAGGCGGAATCTACGTTGAGATTTTGAAGGATGTAAATTTCAGATTGGCTCCTATTTCTGAATCAGAAGCGAGGGAAATGGTGGATTCAATCAAAACAATCTCTTTATTGAAAGGTGTCAGAGGTGAAAAATCATCAGATATTACATCAGTAGTTGATTGTTTGCTAAGATTATCTCAGCTAATTATAGATTTTCCAGAAATCGAAGAATTTGATATTAATCCGTTACTGGTCCTAGAAGAAGGACGTGGTTCACGGGTAGTGGATGTGCGAATTGGATTAAAAAATAAATAAATAAACTAATCATTCCAATTTTTTGCCACATTCTTCACAAAAAACGGATTCCGCTTCATTATTGTATTTGCAATTTCTACACGTTTTAGTATCTGATTTTACTGTTGTTGGTGATGTTGATGATAAACTATTGATGTCAGTATTACTATTACCACTACTAATGTTACGAATACTTCCAGAACCTCTTGATTTGTTCTCGTTAGACTGTGAATTTTGATCTGCCAAAATAATTATATCTCCTATTTTAGAAATCTTATTCCATTCCATTTCTTTAATTTCATTGTTTGAATCTTTTATTTTGAAACTGAATTCAACTCTTCCATCTAATAATTTTCTCAAACCAATTTCTTGTACTTTGCCAATTAGGTGTGCATTACTATCATAAGTTGACATCCCAATTATTTTTTCGATATGCACATAAGTGGATTTCACATCCGCAATGGTTTTATCATCATAGTTGTTTTCAATTTGATCGATTGGATTACTACTCTTGTTTTCGTTTCTATTTTCCGTTTCTAGTACTTTATCAAACCTGTCATCATCTTGCTCTATTTCTTTTCCTTCTTCATCTTTTTTTGATTCCAAGTTCGCATTATCTTTTGATTCATCAAATTTTCTATACTGGGCTATAATGTAATCACAGTTTTTGCATTTGTATTCTCCTTTTTCTTTTAATATTATGTTCTCGCCCAAATCTTCGTTGGGGTTTTCAAATTCAAGATTAGGTGCTCCTTGATATTCTTTTTCACATTTGTTACAATAATATTTTTTAAATCTGTCTTTATCTAACTTGCCTACGCCTGCCAAAAAAAGCTCAGGACCGCCCAAATTTGCTTTCTTTTGTTCATCGTCACTAACCTTCGCAATTGCATATCCTCCAGAACCTCTCAATTTTTTTTCTACAAATATTTTTTCCTTACTCATGGTTACAAGGCCAATTAAACGGTGAAATTCAAATAATATATAGGTATCTTGGTTCGAATGTTACAAATTACCCATTGATCAAGAAAAAATTGTTAATCTGGGCCTACTATGGGTAATGCCTTGCTAGCGGGCAAAGTTATTATTTTTTCTGGTTGATCTTTGTCTATTCTTTCAAATTCAAGTGTCATCTCAATAGGTGCGTTATATCTCGAACTCAGCTCTTCTGCGAGTTGAGCTATAGATTGTTTATCTGCAAATTCTTTAGATCCTTGCAAGAATCCCCTTGTTTGTCTGTATGCTACTTTGCCACCAAACTTTGAATTGAGAAAATTTGCAATATCTTTAACCTTTTCAACCGGTATCTCATTGTAGTAGAAACATATTCCATTAACAGGTTCCTTATCAAATGGCGTCCCGTATCTATACCAAAATACACCAAAATGCTCATGGTCACCTTGTAAACATTTAATCTCCCAATGATTTACGTTGTCAATAGGATAAGTTCCGTCTCTTAAATCATTTAGGCTGAGCCTCCAGTATCTTACACGCATTTATTTAGGGATAGGACTATGCATTTTATATTTGTAGATTTATTATGATGTTCTAAATTACTCTATTTTGGTTTACAAAGGCATCATGGATTGCTTTATGCAATTTGCCCAGAAAAAAAGATGCATGATAAATTATCTCTAGGGAGAATTTTACAAACCGTTATAAATCCTTGTAATTTCTCTAAATCTATTTGGATAATAGACTAGACTTGTTAATGGAAATGGAACAACACTTTGATAATAAAGACGAGACATATTTTAAGAATCTAGTTGACCATAAGGATTATGTAATAAGAACTAGAGCCGTATGCATACTAGCAGATATTTCTGGAGAAAAGGCCATTGAACCTATTGGACAAGTTCTATTAAATGATTCAGACCCGCTTGTAAGACACGAAGCAGCCTTTTCTCTAGGCCAATTAGGGCACACTAGTGGAATAGACGTTTTATCAAAAGCTGTGCTAGACGACCCAAGTTTTTTCGTTAGACATGAAGCCGCAGTAGCATTGGGAGTTATAGGATCCGAGCAATCACGAAAAACCCTTGAGCGAGCACTAAATGATGAGAGCGAAGAGGTAAGAGAATCTGCTATGATAGCACTAGCAAATTTAGACTATATCGCACATGTAAAAAGAACTAATAAGTTTACAAGCTTGACCGGTGGATGATAACTGATTCAAATTCTACAAAAATAAACAAGATTACTATTATCAACAGGCAAGTATGCTGTTTTTATACTCTCTTTATATACAAACAGTCAACAAAAGAAACCGACAAATTAATATTGATTCTCTAAAAAATATACTATAAAATGTCTGATCTCAAACAAGATGAGGGACTAACGCTACTCCTTGAGGAAAAAGTAAACGAATTTAATGAGTGGCGTATAGAAAATCTCACTATAAAATTAGACTTTACAGGAACTGATTTTTCAAATAAAGATATCTCTAACGCTTATCTTAATGGAGTTAATTTTACTGGATGTAATTTTTCAAATTCAATTGTGATGGGTACTAATTTCGTACAATCTAATTTGTCAGAAACTACATTTGAAGGTTCTGATATGTCTGAAGCTTTGATCATGTACGCTACAGTAAAGGGTTCTAATATTGTTAAAAGCCAATTAACCAATACCAATTTTATGTGGTCTGATTTACAGGACTCGGATCTTAGACAAACCAATATGTACAAGACTATTTTTGTTGAGGCAGATCTTAGAAATGCCAATACCGAAGGACTAGATAAGAATAATGCTTATTTAAAATATGCAAAATTAAAGGGAACTACTTGGGAATAGTATTCTTTTTCAATAGTATATGGACTTTAAAGTAACATCTTTCTATAAGAAAATCACCACAAGCAATTACAAATATACCAATTAGCACAAGTATGCTAAACAGTTTACAATTGTGAT
>JAKDMR010000581.1 GCA_030452275.1 Candidatus Nitrosocosmicus sp.
AGGTATCTTAGAAGAATAGGATATTGGCCTAAGATATGAGACTTAACTTACTAATTGGCATTATTTCAAGGTGATCGTTGTTAACGTTTACTTGTACAAATGCTTCACCATATTGATCTACCAACATTGAATCGATTTTTTCCTTAGCCACCTCTAATAGACGATCAGAAATACTTTTGAAATCAAGTTTGCTATTATTATCAGGTTTAGTGATAGTCTTCGAGCTGGCACCTCCTAATATGGCCTCAAAGCTGCTATCTAATGAATTCAAAATAGTTTCTATATCACTCTTCTCAATCCCCTTCTGTTCAAGGGTTTTTCTGCAAATATTTGCAAATTTAATCCAGTCAGAGTGAGCTAGATTTGTTGAAAGTATTATCGTCCTATTATTATATTTGAGGCCACTAAATCTGATCTGAAGGATATTCTTATCCAAAAGCAAGTTGAGAGAATCGATTATTCCACTTTCCCTTAAAGAGGAGGAGTTGAGATCGATTATCTTCATATTTTCAGGTTCAAGACTCGGATTATCTGTATTCAAAGTATCATTTGATCGAGTTATGACATTTGATTCAAAGGGTTTCTGACCTATTGGAATTGACGATGATGATGATTTATCGTTATGTTTATTATCATCATCTGAGAATAAATGTTTGTTAGTATCCATTTTTTTTCTCCATCCTTTGAGTTTAGATTTTCAATTTCCTGATTAGAATACCATTTGATGTTCCTTCAACAATAACATGTGAAGGCTCATCTAGTCCATACTCTTTCGCAAAATCTTTGGGTATTATTAATTTGCAGGAATGTTGACCAGTCAACCATGTTTTAATTATTTCTTTGTTGTTCTCATTTTCCTTACTTTTCAACAAAATATATTGTTCACAAAGGTATATAAGACATTCCCCAAGCTATACCCTTATGAGACGATATGAGTATATGTCGACTGTTTCAACTTTTAGACCTATAGATCTGGGATGGGTAGAATCGAGTATCCTTTATCAATTTGCGAAAAGTAAACATCTGTCTGCGTATTCGATATTCAAATATTACAAAGAAAATCGATGGGAAAAACCCATGGCTTACAAAAATATTCATAAGAGAATCAAAAGGCTTGAAGAATTAAGACTGATCCAACATGTAGAAGGGAATTTTGAAAGAGGCGCTAAACCCTATGAAATTACTACATTTGGATTACTGGCTTTTATGAGTCTATCTACTTCTGATGGTGCCGAATTTATTCATCACCATAAAGACAATGTAATTTTTAAATCTTTACTTTTAGAGTATTTTGAAGAAAAGACCATTGATTCAATTAGAACCCTGAAAGATACCAATACTGGTGAAATGGGTGAATATATGTATGAATGCTGTTCAGCAACTAGAAAAACATGCTCTGAAATTTGGAACGAAATCACAAAATATGGACTTGATAAAATTTTACCTTCAGATAAAATCATACAAGATTACATCCTTTATTTAGATGGACGCTATGCGGAAGAGAGTGTATTGAAAGAGATCGAACAATACAAAAAAAGATTGGATGACTACAAACTCAAACTCCAAGAGGACTCAAAATTTGACCTCGAATATGAATATTATCTTGAAAATAAATTTCCATATACAAATGATCTAAATGAAGCAAAAAAAGATCCAAAGAACTTTGAGCCGCCATTTCCATTTAATTATATGTATGTAGAACTAGCTTATTTAGATAGTTCTTTTGAAGAAAAAATGAAGTCCTTTGCATTCTATTTAGTGACACTGATAGGAGGGTTTGCGGAATATCGTGAAGCAAAAAATAAGGAAGAATTGAATGAGGCTTTGGAAGGGTTTGGCAGGGATATGTCCATGCATAAAATGCTTAATGATAAGAAACTACTAGCACTTATTACAGATCTAAAGAACGAATTTGACTTAGGGTATAGACAATTTATGCATTATCATAAAATATAGAACTAAAAATCACATACTTT
>JAKDMR010000582.1 GCA_030452275.1 Candidatus Nitrosocosmicus sp.
TGATGATGATGGCTAGAAAATGTGACTAGACACCGCTAATTACGCAAGAGGTCTATTATCCATTCTTGTTTTATCAAACCCTTTTTTAGAAAAAGAGATTAGGACAGCTGCGATGATCCGATCTCGAATATCTAACTTGTGATGTAAAATAACCTTTGCGCACACTATTCAACAATCACTTTATCAGATTTTGAATTTTTTGCCTTGAAACCATCAATTCTTTCATAAACCCGGGCAGACAAAATCCCGATAATAGCACCTATAACAAGGGTTATTGGTAATACCACAGGCAAAGAATTGACAAAACTGGGAATTATGTCAACAATTGTTACAAATCCGGTCTGTTCCAAATTCACAGGCCTCAGGTAATCTGAAAGCGTCAGAGGAAGAAGAGGATACCCGATTACATAAAATAGCGAACCAGATACAGCACCAGCGATTACGAATTTGAGTTTATTGCGAATTGTTCTATTGTTTAATGGTAACTTGTCATAAATCAGCAAGTCAACCAAGACGAATGGAATAATCGCTAAAAGGTAAAAAGGGAGTAAATTAGAGAGTGCTTGGGATGGTAGTATATTAGTAAACGCTGTTAATATGATTACTCCTGCTGCTATAGCACTAGCGATCCCGACTGTGTGTGTTTTCTTTAAAACTAACAGAAACAATCCTGAATTTATCAAGGGTAAGAATACCAACGCTATTAATGATTCGGCTATTGGGTTCAGATTAAAATTAAACAATTCACCATCAGAAATTGGCAAAGCAAACATGTAAACATAGGATATCAAATTTAGCCATAATGCTACTAGGGCAGGAACAATGAAAATCCTCCCAAGTTGATAAATGGTACCGGCATTGACAAATGAATTTAATCGAACGAGTCCGATTGCCACAGCAGAGCTATTGATTAACATGCCTGTAATTAACATAAGGTGTGTTGGACTCAGAAACCCATCTGCCCCGAAGGTTTCGTGCCAAATAAAATCACTGGGGCCAGATATGATTGATAATACTGATCCTATAATAAGTAATTTGAATGTTAGAGTTAAACCACTCTTCTTTAATTCTCTATATTTTAGCATTATGACGATCCCAATGATAGAAGAAAGTGACAAAATCCCTATTCCAGTGTAAAGGAGGGTATGAGAAGGTGTAAAAAAAGATTCAGGGGTTAACAGCAAATGTGATGTTACATCCCAATTACCAGCACTTATTTGCATTAAGGAACCAACGGAAGCAAACATCAACACAATCATGGAAAACTTTAAAGCATTGGGAAATGGAGAAAGGATCGGTTCCATATATTGACTAGCTACCAAGATCATATAAATATTACTGACTGGTCAGTCAACAAAACTATATTAGAATCATTGTAGGCACTAATATTAGCCAGTAGAAGACAAAATATAGAAGATTAGATTTTTGAAATTAATACCGAATAGACGACAATGGACCCTCTAGATTACCATTTAAAAATAGAAATTATTCACCACCGAGTGACCAAAGGAAGAAAAATTAAGAATCATAATAATAAACTATGAACCGATTTAATAAGAAACAAAGAGGTTTTTTTACCATGACTTCATTGTTAGTCACTAGATTTCATAATCTCGCTTAAAAGAAGGGATATACTCTATGATATTATCGTATTTTCTTACGAAGTCATTTCCTTTGGGGGTAGCTATGAACCTTTGTTTTTTTTCATCAAACAATAATAAATTCAAACGTATCAAGTCTGCCAGATAGTCATTTAGTCTTTTATATGAACTGTAATAACTAAGTTTATTTTTGGTTTGATATTTGCCTATGCAACTCTTTACAATTAAGTAGAAGATTTGACATTTGTCCCGATACTTTGTTTTACCCTTTTCTCTTCCCTTTATCAACAAACCGATTTCAATGAGTCTAAATGTCTAGTTAGATTAAATACAGGATAAAAAAAAATGTACTGTTTAGTCAAATAATA
>JAKDMR010000583.1 GCA_030452275.1 Candidatus Nitrosocosmicus sp.
ATGATGATGGCTGGAAGATACGACTAACGTGTTCTAATTACGCAAGAAGTCTAGTCACTTTACTAGCAATTTTTATATTTCCTTCCTGCTTGATAGCATCTACATCGACAATCCAGGCTCAACAAAGTACGGGTTTATCTGCTATGACTCTGGTGAGTTTTGGGGACATTAGTTCTTCTACCGGTGCAAATCTTCAATCAATAGAAAACAAGACGATAACGTATTTTGGAGGAAACATCACAGGATATTTGGTTTATCCAAACCAAAACCAAAGCGGCGGCGAAAAAGCAAAACTTCCTGCTGTCATTCTGATTCATGAAAACAAAGGATTGAATGACTATATCAAAGAATCTGCCAATCTGCTTGCCAAAAACGGATACGTGGTATTAGCTGTGGATCTTTTTAACGGCAAAGTCGTCACCAACAATTCCGAACGCTCAGGAGAACTAACTGAGGCGATTAGAGAAAATCCGGATATTGCGATAGAAAACATGAAAGCGGCTGTAAATTATTTGAGATCCCTTGACAATGTCGACCCATCAAAGATAGCATCCCTAGGTTGGTGCTTTGGAGGTCAACAATCATTGCAATTGGCCATCAACAGCAAGGACGACCCTCTAGCCGCCACAATTATCTACTACGGTAGACTAACCCATGATTCCCAAGCGATTTCAAATATTACATCACCAGTTCTAGGAATATTTGGAGGTAAGGACCAGTCAATTTCTGTCGACTCTGTCATGCAGTTCCAAAAGGCCTTAAATGATACTGGAATAGCAAATGAGATTTATGTTTATCCCAACGTTGGTCATGCTTTTGCAAATCCATCTAACGACAATTACGCCCCCACGGAGACAGCGGATGCGTGGAAAAAAACTCTAGACTTTTTAGGTAAATATTTACAAAGTTAGTTGGACTGTTGAGATAAAATTATTGAATGATTCAATAATTTAAATCCTATACTTTTTGTTTCAAAAAAACCATTAAATGGTAATATTTCATCTAATTTTCTGAAGCTTTTCAAGCCGGAGTATTCAATTTTTCTTTTTTTGTGGATGATGGAGCATGTCGATTACTAAGGCGGCTGTCCATGAAAAATCTTTACCTCCCAGTTATTTACCGGTATAAGGATCATAATACTCTCTAACTCCGTGTCTTTGTACCAGTTCAAATACTCCTCGTCTTATTGCCACATCTTCTTTCTCATATCTGCACTCTGATAATCCTAACCAGAAGAACCAATTCATGTTTATCCAAACTGGTCCCCTCCAATAAGTAAGGGAACTAAAATATTCTGCGTGAAGACTAGTACTAGGTAGCACTGGTTCATGGCAATATTTTCCAGGACCACAATGATAAGAATGCTTTAACCACTTGACCATTGTTTCAGCCTCTTCCGGTAGTAATAAACTCGGTGATAATGGGATGAGTGATGAGACTGTTTTAGTTTTAATCCAGTCTTTTGCAATCAGATCATAGTCTAAGAATAAACTAAGTTCATTTTTTCCTACTTTGGAATAATATGGTGGCAAAAAATATCGGTAGAAATTTCTTTCAGTTCTTGCTATCCATTGTAGTATTTCTTTCTTGTATTTGCTATATTTACTGACTTCATCCTTAGAATTGAATTTCAAATTTTGAACCTCTTCTGCTGATCCTCGTACTTTATCTTCTTCCAGTATGTCTATGATTTTTAATAAGAGCCTATCCCAAAATTCGATAGGATTATAGCTCCTTTCCTATCTTGCTAAACTGTGGCCTGTGTTCAGAAGAGAAAAGAGGAGCTAAGGGGTGATAAAGACAATGATCACCATACTATCATCATAAGGATCCCAGACAAATTATGGGATGAGTTTAAGAAGATACTACCTAAAGAAAAACCGTCCAAGACTGTTGGTAGACCAATAATACCATATACCAATTAGCATATGTTATCAAACAGACCTCAACAGATAGTTTCTCATATT
>JAKDMR010000075.1 GCA_030452275.1 Candidatus Nitrosocosmicus sp.
CTATAGTATTTATTAATCAATAGAAAATTCTGATTGTATAGACGGTTATAACTGATTAAATGTGCACAAGTTAGCCTATCACGAGGGTCCTCATTTTCATCAATTTGTAAAAACCAAAACAATGGACCCCTAGTATGATTCTATGTAATTGTTTTTTTGAGTCAAAAAAGAAATAATGGCCGATTGATTAAGAAAAGTTGAGCCTTAAAGTTAATCCTAAATTAGATGGTCAGCGGCTTCGTGCGTATTAATCAATCTTTTGTATTTTTAATAGTATCTCACACTTTGGACAACTCAATCCTAAGAACTTGAATAAGAGGTCCCCATCCTCAAATTCCTCAGTTATTAGTTGGCTTAGATTTATTGCTTCCTTACAAGATGGACATTTTGCCATATGTATGGGATATCGTCAGTTCTTATTTAAAACTAGTGAATGTTATTGTTATTATTTATAGAGATAAACCTGCTTGTATAACGTATATCCCATCCAGTCAGTTTTTGTGATTAGAAATTATTATTATTATTATTGATAATCAAGAAATTGTTTATATTATAGTTAGGTGCACCTAATATTGCATCTAATAAAGCATTGTTGTCAAGCAATAACAACATCCAAATCCCTTGCTTGATTCCCAATGTCTTACCTTCAAACCAATACACGTCTGGAAAATCTGGAAGTTGTTGAAAGGGCGGGCATCACATTAAACCACGATTGGCATGATGGCGGAAAATCGGCGGGTATTTTAAGTGTCACCCAATTTCCAACTTTCAACAAACATCCTCTAATAAAATTAATGTTCAATTGCTAACATCATTATGTACAAATCTACCTATCAAGATTAAGAACAGCAGATTAGAATCACGACTTAATTACCTTCGTGTATATATGAAAATATGAAAGGCTATCAAAAGCTAACCATTATTACAGCTATTTTGGGACTCATAATTCCGTTTATCGGACTTTTCTTGTATTTTTTGATAAATAGCGTTGTTGGAATCCCAATATTGGCACTTTTTGTTGGTTGGGCGCTACTAATAGCAATAGCTATAATAGGAATAAACGTAGGTGCCATTATTGCTGCATTTAAGATCAAAAACACAAAAATAGTAGGAGGTATCCTGATTGCATGTGGCGTACTGCTTTTTGCGCTCATTCAATGGTTTGCAGTACCGGCCTTGGTATTATTTGTAATTGCAGGAATATTGGCCTTGAGAGAAAAAAACACCCCTAGTAATCTTAAAAGTGACAGCTTTGTACCATAAAAGTTCGTCTGCAGTTTGGTATTTGGCAAGTCATAGCCTTATTTTTTTTAGAGGCGTATTACCAAGGTTTGCGTTCCAGACACCTCTTCTATATTGATGCACATATAGAGAATAATAACTAACCTAATGTACTTTATCTTCACTGTCCGGTAAAGAAAACATGCCGATTTTTTTTATTCTTCGCTCATTTCCTTCGCAGCGTCCTCACACTCTGACATATCTCCAATACCTGATGATCCCTTCTTTTCGCTGCAATTATTGATGTTATAATAGTGGAAGCCGTTATCGTCTACTAGGTAATTACCTCTTTGTTGAGGATCTGATAGGGTATCATTGTTAGCAACATCATTACTGACATTTGTGTTTAGAGTATCATTAAAAGAAGTCAAATTGCTTGGGTATTCTGTTAACACTGAGCTTCTATTGGTAGATGAAAATGAACTTGATACGACCTCATCTTGATTAGTTAAATTAGTAACATTATTGCTCCTCGAATTTGCAACTAAGCTTGAACCTTCATTTGGTATGATAATTGTAGTTATTGGAGCACTTTCAAAATCAGTTGCAGAAGAATTTAAAAGTGTTGAATTCTTTTCAGGCAAGATGGAAGAAGAAGAAGAAGAAGCATGACTGATTGGAACATCTAGAGGCAAGTGAGTAATAATAGATGATGTCACAAAGAAACATAGAATTAATAGAATTGCCAAATTAATAGGTCTATTCATGTTATATACTTTGTAAAGGCCCATTTAAAAAAATTTGTAAATTATTCTACCTAACTGATTTATACATCTTGTCGATTAGTAATTTTGGATGAAAAGGCAATGAAGTGATCTCCTTAATCAGCGTCCTCAAGTCATGCTAATCCATCCTCCAAGTATCATACAAGGAACTGTAAGAAGTGCTATAATTGAGCCAGCGAAAAGGCCAGCCTCTCCAGCTATGAATGCTGAATCAAGTATTATAAGCAGAATAAGCATGTTTTTGACCATGAATTTTATCATTTCCTCACCTTGGGAGCTGTCCATTTTGGAGGCACGATTGAAAAGCAAATTAATCAAGAACAGAAAGAGCATGATAAAAATTAAAAAATCCAATTTAAAAGGGGTTAAAATTATTGCCAACGATAAAGAAATAAGCAGAAAGATAAGATATGTAATTTGAATTTTTTGAATATTTAGCATGTTTTTTACTTTAAAGAATTCTCTGGTCGTTTCGCTTTTACTAAGTGAGGTCAGGACAAAGATATGGAAATAGACAGCGCACGACGCCAGGGCGAGCAATAGAATAGATGTATAACCTGTATTGGAAATTAAATAGTCTCCATTTTCCAACGGACTTGTCATCGAAACATCAAATAAGAAACTAGCCCCGTAAATAACGTTTAATGAGCGTATTGCGGCCATTAAATATGGTCTAAAAAATCCATTCTTGATTCTATAATTATATGATATTATACCTACAATGAGTAACAGCGAGATTCCAAGTGAGACCTGATTGACAAACGCAGCAAGGATTAATCCCAAGCTGAACATGAGAATAGTAATTAGCAGTGCATTTGTTTTTTTTATTTTGCCTGAGGGCAAAGGTCTAGTCGGTCTCTCTAGTCTATCTATTTTGATGTCAAACAAATCATTTGAAACCATACCGCCCAGATACAAAAAAATGGAAGAAAAAATTAAAATGACCAGATCGGAAATACTGTAACCAATTGAGGAGCTGAAGTTAATGGATACAGCTAGAAAACCTACTATAATATCTGGTGGAACTGTGAAAACATTAGAAATTCGTAGGAGCTTTAGATAAGGATTTTGAAGCATAATTGATCAGCCTAATTTTTGAACTAGCAGAACCTAAATTGAATTAAGATACCTCAGTGATTCTGAAGCGGCCTCTATGGGGTTTGTCTTATAAGGGTATAGTTCGACAGTAACATATCCATCATATCCTATTTCATTTATTGTCGCAAAAACAGTTTTAAAATCAATCGATCCGTGTCCGGGTATTAAATGGAAATGCTTTCTGTTTTTTATATCTGCCACATGAAAATGTACGATGTACTCTCGAAGTTTGAGAATTAAAGCACTTGGATCTTCGTTAACACAATAAAAATGGCCAATGTCAAAATTTAATTTCAAAAATTCAGAGTCAAATTCTTTCATGAAATGCAAAAATTCGGTTGACGACTCAAGTAATAATTCAGGTTCTGGCTCTACCAAGATCTTTATATGTTTTTTTTCAGCCTCAGGAAGAACTTGTCTTATTCCATCTGCAAAAAGTTCCAAATACTTTTCTCTGCTTGTAGGCACCTCTACCGGTCCTCCTGGCTCTATAGAAATATTTTTTGCACCAAGCTTTTGTGCAAGATTTATGCAATTTAATGTATGGTTGATGCGAAGGTCTCGGGCGTCTTTTGCATTTTCTATCCAAGAAGGATGATATGTGTCTCCTAATCCAAATAAAGTGAAAGCATTTAGATTTGAAATTTGCACTCCATTACGAATTAACAATTTACTAATTTCGCTAATTTTATCTTCATTCAAGTTTGGTGGGTATGCATGAGGCACGTCACACATTATCTCGACACCTTCATACCCTATTTTGGAGATTTCTTCGATTGATTGTGTTAATGAATAATTGGTAAAGGCATTAGTGCTAAACGCAAACTTCACAAAAAAAATTATTTTCATTGGTTTAAATAGTTATGCAGTAATTAAGGGAGAGAGTCATCTTTGAATAATTAGACCTTACTGCTCTTGGATAAATTGGGTTCTTACATTTGCAGAACCCTTCTTGCTACGTTGAAAGTGAAACAAAAATAAGATTTAACAAATAGTGTGGTAAAACATTATGATACCACAATGCTATGAGGATCAAGAAATTGATCATTACTACTTCCCTTGGATCCCCACATTGACAAGAATTCACCTTTGCTGTCAAACTTTTGGATTCTGAAATTCAGCTGCTCTGCCACGTAAACATTGCCCTCAGAATCTACTGCTACATCATGAGGACTTGCCAATTGTCCAGGACCGGGTCCTTTAGATCCCAAAGCGGATAAAAATTCACCTTTGCTGTCAAACTTTTGGATTCGACTGTTACCGGCATCAGCTACATAAATATTGTCATTTTTATCAATGTCCAGTCCTGCAGGCTTTTTAAATTGGCCTTCATCTCCACCTGTAGTTCCCCATTTTGACAGAAAGTTACCTTCGCTATCAAACTTTTGAACGTTATTATTATTAGTATCTGTGACATATATATTGTCAAAAGAATCCAGAGCAACGCCTTCAGGTGCCTTAAATTGGCCATCTCCAGTACCCATTGAGCCCCATTTGAACAGAAAGTTACCTTCGCTATCAAACTTTTGAACGTTAAAGTTTGCCATATCTACAATGTAAATATTCCCTTCTTTATCTACATCTATCCCATGTGGTACTCCAAACTGACCAACTGCCTTACCTTTTGTACCCCATTTCAAGATAAAGTCACCTTGATCATCAAATTTCTGAACTCGAATATTATTATAATCAACTACATATACATCTCCACCAGCGGCAGCATCACCCCCTTCGGTTCCACTACCGGTTGAATCAGTAGCAGATGAGATATCATCACTCTCTTTCGTAACAGAACTTTCTATAGATTCTGAAAAGGTGGTTTTATAATTTCGTCAACTTCAGAATCTATTTCTTCATCAAGTTCATCAAATTCAGAAAGCGAGCCTTGCATATTAGTTGGCATGTCAGAATATGGATTGCTAAAGGATAAAGGTGGCAGTTGGAAATCATTGCTTTGCGCGAAAATATCATCATAATTAAATAAGATTAAACTTCCTCTTACCGCGGAGACTAGAAAAACCAACAATACCAGATTATTCACAAGCATCTACTGCTAGATTTATTATTATATGATTGGGAATAAAAGGCAATTATTTTCCTTTTGACAAATTTTCGGTGAAATGAAATATCTAAAGGTATTAACAGATTTTGTACCAAGATTCTAATTGTTATCATTTTAATGCCTACACATTTTGTTGAATAATTCTTTTTTTAGGGTTGGAGTACTTGAATGACTATCTAAGCATGCCTACACTAGAGGGTATATTTGTCAACTTGACGCGACATTTGAAAAGGGTAGTTTTCTCGCTTTAGACATGAGAATCTGTCATCGAGGAATAAAGATTGATAACCTGCTTTAAATTTCTCTTTCATACCGGGGGCCTTATCGACTGGATTCATATATACAATCCATGTATGGATTTAAAGATTTTATCAAGCGACCAAAAATTATTCATTTGACATAATACGTATTAGATAAGGGAGATTGAAACTAGAAGAGAAAGTAAATCGAAACTAGGTCTTGATGATTGTAATGTAATCCACATTCGCTGTAGATTCTATGTAGTTTTGTGCTTTGTTGCCTAATTATGAAAATCGTTTCTGATAGGCTCTTTTTGTTACACCCTATCACGAAATCAGTCAATCGTCAACAAAATCTTTAACCATAAATGTCAGAAGATGAAGAGAAAATTGAATTAGGCAACAAAGCATAGTTTTGCATAACATCAAATGCAATTGAATGGCCCGACATATTTCCACTTCCGCCACCTGCAATGATGTCTAATATAAATAGCAATAGTATAAACCCAGCCACTACAGAAGCAAGAATTATTATCTTATATTTCATTGTGCTAAGTGTCATTTTACTTTTCTTATCTGGAGAGGGCGACGTAGAAACAGAGGCATTAACTGTTCCATTACTAGCCGGATTAGCCTCCTTTAATTCCTCTTCGAGTACTCGCATTCTTTCTGTATGCTTGGATGTATTAAGCACGGGAACTTTTTTTACTATAGATCCATCAATTTTTGACTTGTGTATTTCATAAAGTATTAGATTTTTACCCTCTTTTGATCTTTGATTAAACAAATCTAAGGCTTCTTTATAATTTGAAAATTCTATGGTAGAACTAGTTTTAAATTTTCCAATGATTTCTATCAAGAATTTTTTTGTTATCTCTGAATCCTCTTTAGGGTCCAAATTAGAATCACCATCATTTTTATCTTTGATCCCTTCCATTTTTCAATCTCCCACCTTGTCTAATATAAAACTAAATACCTCTAGTATTTACGCTAATTGGATTAAAAAAATTGATAAATGTATTCTTGTGTGGGATTGAGAAGCAAGGGAACAAGATAAATGCAAGATTGTATGAAAATAAAGGATTGTATATTCAGCCCCAAAAAGCAGAGATGAGGTTTTTCGACTGCAATTAGAAATATTTGCAATAATTAAAATTTAACTTGCCCATATTATTGCGCTCGTAGAAAGGTAGTGTTTCAAAGGGTTTGATTTGACTCACGGAATTTGGATTGATAATGCCAAAAACTAAGTTCGGTATCTTGAACCCTTTATGAAAAAGTAGAATATAATTCAGAATATCTAATAAAAGTTCAGTTCTAAATAATATACTTATTTCAATGTATTACATGTCATGCCAAAAAATTGATTTAATACTTATATTTGCAGTTGCTGTATACTTATTGATTTGGGGACAGCTGCTGAACCATCTAATAAACCATCTGCGGATAATACTTGTCAT
Organism: Candidatus Nitrosocosmicus sp.; assembly: GCA_030452275.1. Lineage (GTDB taxonomy): Archaea > Thermoproteota > Nitrososphaeria > Nitrososphaerales > Nitrososphaeraceae > Nitrosocosmicus. The sequence continues at coordinate 6,866 of JAKDMR010000075.1, forward strand.
CTCTGCGGAATCACTTTTGCTAATAAGGACGAGAAAGAAGAACACATGAAGCTTGAGCATTCAGAGCATAAACAGCCTAGTGGAGTTTCTTAAATTTCATCTAAATATTTTAATTTTTTAAATAATAGCCCTTTTCCCTGTTTTTAATCTATTAAGGCCAAAAATAAGGTGATTAAACAGTCTAATGAAAAACAAGATTGTAAAGTTGAGGAGTCAATTGATTCGGCCGGACTTTAAATTTATTTATTAGAGTTCAGAATCTTCAAATCAAATGGGCCTACTCGATTGCGATAAAAAAAATAGTTCGTTGTATGGCTCATTGGACTAGAACGAGCATGAAAAAACTAGGGCCAAGGCATTACAAAAAAAGCCAGGCATTAAGAGACAAGGTTCAAATTTAGGACAAAGAAAAAACACGAATTAGAAACCACTGATAAAATACTATTATATATGCAAGAAGAAGAAAAGTTCCTGACCAGATTTTTTCAATTTTGAGATTAATACATCCATTCGTTCATACATTCAGAAACCGGAACCATGATTAGAATGAGTTTTCCGAATCCAACATATTTCTCTTAGATTCAAGAAATAGCAGTATGTATCGTTTAATACAATTGTAAGTTTAAGCATCTCGGATCTATGTAATATTTAGAGTATGTTAAAACCACCATCATACTTTTTACTTGGACACTTTCCAAAATATCCTAAAACTTTGGATTTATCCTAATTATCTATTTTTTAACATCATACTTTTTTCCTCTGTCTTTTCTCTTGTCTTTGTTTTCTACTATTATCAAATTTAACAAAATAGGTTTTATCCTGGGGGCATTTAATATTCTCTGATTTACTTCTTTATTTATCCGCCTTGTTACCTCAATTAAATAAGAGGTCTGCGTTATAACGTGATTGAGGTTCTTTGCAGTTTCAATATACAAAATGGATCCAAATTATTCATCCACATATATTCTGAAAATATTCGCATTTTATTGGAGTAAAAATAGATCCTGCTTTCTTGCACTTCTATTGTTGCAATTTAGGTCCCAATTAACTCTAGTTATGTTTTAAGAATAAACTGCATGAAACATATAGGAAATCATCAATAAGTGGGAGAGACAATACTATTTTTAAAAGAGGTGTGTTTATTGTTGTCCTGCTGCGTTGTTGCC
>JAKDMR010000584.1 GCA_030452275.1 Candidatus Nitrosocosmicus sp.
AATCAAATTCCAAATTGGCACTTTATCACTGACCATAGTTTAAATTAATTGCATACATAGCTAATTGTTTGGACTTTACAAATAAGCCACTCGTGGCTTTTTCAGTAGTTTTGCAATATTGATACGGATACAGTAGTGAATAAAATTGAATGGCTTCGATATAGCTATCTCTTATTTTTACGGTAAAACTAGAAAATTTGAGGTAGGTGATGGTGATGATAGTGATGTAATACAGCAAGAGTAAAGAATACTGTCTCAAAAAACTTAGTCAAAATCGTACTATTTCTGTGAGCGTAAAAACCGATAATTTACTGACAATTAGATTTATTTGCGCTTACCTTTTAATCATTAATTCCATATTCAATTATACTGATCGCGAATTGTATTCCTTCCATGAAAACGAACTAATCCTAAAGTCTTTGATGTTACGTTATTTTCATTTAACAAATCTACAAGATAAAATGATTTTCTAGATAAAAGAAAGAAAAAGTAAAGTAAAAATACGTTAAACATAATTTTGTCATAATGGTAATATGAAGATGCAATGGTAGAGGGTAAAGACATAGTAGTTCAATTAGCACAGAAATTTTCATTACCTCAATGGTGGATAGAATTAGTCTTAATTGAATATACAGAATGTAGACACTTTTGTAGAGAGGAAGAAATATGGTCCATCGATTTTAACTTGATCGAAAAACGAGACTTAGAAGAAGTCCTAAAATCTTCAAAAGTTGTGGTAGCTGCAACTAGTATTTTGTATCATAATATCAGCAAAGACGAATGGAATAGACGCATTATTGAATCTAATTTGGGACAAGATATCGGTGAAATAAGAACTGACATTCTGGTCGATGGACTTGCAAATACAGATTGTTTTCTTGTAAAGTTTAATTCTATAGACGAATGGGATCCAAAATTAAGCTTTAATGATTACTGCATAATTTTAGATGAAGGAAGATTTTATCAAAGAAAGATAGCTTCTCATGATAAATCAGAATGGAATTCTAAAATATCAAATTTAAGCGATCTTAATAGGACAAATAAAGACATTGATCAACTAAGGAACGATTATGCTCAAAAAAAGGATATTACTCTGAGATCACTTCGTTCAAAATCCGAAATTTTGTATAAAGATCTAGAAAGAATAAGAAACAAAATTAGGAGAGATCTACTTTCATATCACAATAGTCAGATTTTGGAAGATAAAAACAAACGAATATCGTCTCAGCTAATTCCTGAAAGGAAGATCGAAAGTAACACATCGGAAATCTCACATTATGGTAGACCATTGATCATCTCTATGGAGAGCGCTTTTCAGTACTTTAGTGACGTAGAATCTTTTCCTAATTACTACCCAAATATTTGTAAAAAGATTGATGTCATCCTCAAATCAAACGATAGCAATGTAACGAAGGAATTTTGGAATGTTTCGATAAATGATAAGATAGATCATGTAGTCTTGAAGGTAAGATATACATTTGCTCCACCAAACACAATTAGTTATGAGATAATAGATGGTTACGAAAAAGCGATTGGAATAAAAAATACAATAACTCTGAACGTAAACTCTAAAGGTATGACATTTGTTGAAGGAAATAATCCTTTGTTGGATGTAATATGTTATCCTCCGCATTCAGTTCAAATGGATGAATATTCATATAAAAGGTACACTGACTTGATAGACTATTTCATATGGATGGATTGCATTCATTTGGAGAAAAAACCGTTGGAACAACTTAAAGAAGGTGATGTATGTACTAAATGTAAAATTGGTCATCTTGAAAAATCAATAAAGAAGGAGGACTTTAGTAACGCTAAAGGTACTTTTAGAATAAGAACAGAATTTTGGTTTTGTGATTCTTGCGGACAGGAGTTCAAACATTATAGGGCTGATGTGTAACTAACTCAATTAATACGACATGACATGAACAATTCCTTGGACGTACCACTTCTATT
>JAKDMR010000585.1 GCA_030452275.1 Candidatus Nitrosocosmicus sp.
AATTCGTGTTATCTTACTTTAATCTTGGCTGAAACATTGTCAATAAGAGCGATTTTATTTTATTTATGGATTGCAATTCTGAAAGAACCCGCTTAATTATTTTAGAATCGCAAGGATCAACAGGTACACAATCACTTGATTTATTTAAAACTCAATGGGTAATTTCTGTCTATAACTAGGATAATCTGTTCGAAGATAAAGTATTTTTGATTTAGTAATTTCAACAAAACCAAGTTGTAATGAGGTTATTACAGATGGAGTTCAAATAGATCTTTTAGATATATTAGAACTAAAACCAACGGAATACTGTGTTTATATGAATGAGTATCCATTAGCAAGTAAAGATCAGATGATATGAAAATAAATATATATCATAATTGGTGATAATTGCTCCTATTACGACTGCTAATAGGCGAAAAATATCCGGCTTATTTAAATATTCACAAATTTAAATTTTATTTACCCAGAGTCTTTGTTATGGTTTTTTTCATGCCCAAGGTAACGAATTTTTCATTAAATTTTTCTTCTAGTATGTCTTTTCTTGATACTACCCCAATTAATCTATTATCGTTATCTTCATCTACCACTGGCACCATTTCAATTCCTTCGTTATCCATTAATGCAATTATTTCCATCATGTCCGTTTGTTGGTTTACAATTTTAGGATTGTTTGTCATTAAATCTTGTGCTTTAAGTGTATCTAGATCTTTATTTTCCTTAATTGCTCTAAGAATATCAATGATAGTTAGTATACCTATAACATTACCATTTTCCTGTATGATAGGCATTCCATTAATTGATCGTAATATCAATCTAGTACCAATTTCTGTGATGGTAGCATTCTCTCTAGCAGCTTCAAGATCTGTGGACATTAAGTCGAAAGCTTTCATGTCTTTAATACTCATTTACTTAATAAAACCCTTTGTGGGTGAAGAGGGGGTTTATCGGGTTTATCTGTATAGTTATGTGACAATATTTAGATAATAAGTGAAATTATGATTTAGACCCAAAGAATATTACAACGGATTCAAACAGCAGGTAATTTGGGCAATAAAGCTTATTTGATTAATGGACTGATCCGAATAACTTAGAATATGTTGTATCTTTGTTATTGTAATGTTATAACACTAGCTGAGAAAGAACGTTAAAACATTAATTCAAAGCAGAAATTAACGGTTTTCATTGTGAATCGATTTCGTTTGATTTGTATAAATAAAGTAAACCTAGTAACCTTTCTATTTGATATAAATGAGGTATGAATTTATTATTGACTAGTAAATATTTACAAAATAAATTTACAATAAGGGTAATCAATTCAAAAGTCAAGAAGCATAATCAACATTAAATTCAATTTTCAGTTAAAGGATAATAAGCCATACATTTGTATTGCATAGGATATGTTTTCAAAAATATTAGTTCCTGTAGATGGATCTGAGAATTCTAAAAGAGCGTTTAATTATGCATTATATTTATCAAAGAATCTTAAAGGCGAGGTAACAATATTAAATGTTGCCGACGCTCCACCAACGGTATATTTACAATCTCAAAAAGTATTAGACGAATTACTTGAAAAATATTCCAAAGCAAGAGAAAAAGTTTTTGATGATTATCAAGAATTGGCTGAAAGAGAAAGCATAAGAATAAAAACCAAAATTATTTTTGGAAATCCTGGACAAGAGATAGTTAAATTCTCTTTAAAAGATGAATCCGATATGATTGTTATTGGTAATAGAGGAATGGGGCATTTAAAAGAGATGATCATAGGTAGTGTCTCAAGTACGGTCATTCATGATGCTAAATGCCCTGTATTGTTAGTAAAATAGGAAATAACATCAGAAATTTCAGAGCAGAAATTGCAGTGACTGATCTATATCTAATAAATATATCATCCGGATAATAGTTATAGAAAAATATAACTCAAAAAGAATCAGCAAATTTTAAATATATTTGGATT
>JAKDMR010000076.1 GCA_030452275.1 Candidatus Nitrosocosmicus sp.
GTAAATTATTATCATTTTGGTCTAAATTCGTGTAATTTATGTTATTTGATGAAGAAGAGAATATATCAACAATAGGATAAAATATTTTTCTTCGCTTGTCAATTATTGAATCCACATCATCTATTAATCCATTATTTTTTAATTCAAACAAATAGGTTTTCTTGATATTGTCAGTTGTTATTGCTCTACCCTTCACCTTTTTATAATATTCAGCAAGCTCTGTTGTAGATATTGCGATTCTTTCTTCCTCTACACCATCCTTTTCACTTGAATCAGGCTTGTCTTTTGAATTAAATAAAGGTACAAAAATACGTGTAAAAAATCTAATTTATAGGAAGGAATTCCCGTAATATTTTGAATAAATCTTAAAACTTCTTCAAGGTCTTTATAAGAAGAAACCGACATGTTTCATTCCTCATTTTCAATTTAAATCTGGTAAATAGGTTAATCTTGGTTATTAGTTTTAGTAAAGAAACAATTCGCATGGTCAGACGAACATCTGTACCTTTTTCTGATGGCAATGATTGAGAGAATATATTATAATATGGTATCCATACACCATTATCGTAATTCTTCAGCAATTCTTTTTTTATAAGCAAAATACAATTTTCTGCTTGCTGTATTTCCTCTAAAGATACTATTAATTGTTCTTGAACCAAAGAGGGCAGGCCTTGTCTTTGTCCAATCAATAAATTAGATTCCTCATATTTTTGTCTTATCATATTTGGCGAAGTTATAAAGAATCTACTCTGAATTTCGGGCCATGTGGGCCAATTTGACTCATCCTTTGCACTGCAAAAGATACAAGATGGCCATCCTCTAGTAACAACATGTTTTACCGCTTGACCACCCGTTTCTGTTTTGTATACATATGGATGTTCAATGAATTCACTATCATGTGATAATATAGGTTTTAGTATATCCCAGGTTTCCTGATGCGGAGGTTCTAAGAAAATAAGAATCTTGTTTGTAAGATCGATTAACACTTTGGAATTTTCATATAACGATTGAAGCTGCTGTATTAATTCTTCCTTCTTATCCTCCTTTTTTTCCATTTTTATCAATTTCCTAAGTTCTTTTATTGTCCCATCTATAGGATTGTTATTTTCATCAACCGTTATCCCCCTGTCTCTTATTATTACTTTGGGGGACATACTTCCTATTAGCCATACATCTTGTTTCGGAAGAAATTTGATGGTTTCATTTACCGGATATGTTTTTCCTTCACTTGTGGGTGCCATTATTCCAAGATTGACAGGCTCTTTAGTATAGGCACTTAGTGCAGTATACAGTATCAATCGAGTAAGTGAATTCTCTTGTTTTATGGTTTTTTGTGCTGTATTAATTACATACTCTACTATATTCTTATCAAGAATTTTATCGAATAATTTCTCTTTATCTACTGATTCGCTATTTGAAATCTCTTTTTGATCCTCATTGTTATAGCCACGGAAATTCTGTTTTACGCCTGAAGAGGAATTATTTTTCTTATCTATCCAACCCATTGATTGTTTTACTAAATCCGATACCTCATTTTCCTCTAGTAAAGGTTCACAATGCTTCATGTTCCAATTATTACCCCTTACAAGCAATTCATCAAATGTTAGTGCTTTGTTAGACAGACTATACCATGAATCAATTTTTCGTAATAGATTAAGATGGCGGTTGTTCCCTTTATATACTACATAATCATCTTCATCCATTTCATGAATTGTAGGCAAAGATGAATTTTTTCCATAGTTTTTGTTATACTTTTGATAGATTTTATTTAATGTATCGTCAAATAGTGTTGTTTTCTGTTCATCTAACACTTGAATATTTCTTGTTCCTTGGATTTGATACGGATATCCATTTTTATGCATCGAGCCAGGTCCTATCATGAATGTAGAACTATCTGTTTTAACCTCTATTGTAGGGAGATCAATATCTTTTTCTTTATTCTTGTTATTAGCACTAATTCCACATTTTTTTGACATTTGTGTTCTGGTTATCATGTATATGTGTGCTCTTTTGTCTTTAGCATCCTCATGTTGAACGATTAGTGTATGTTGAGCTAGTTTTCTAAGACTGTCGATTTCTTTAAATGTTGAAAGAAATTCTCTTATAGCCTCTTCGTTATCACAGTCAAGACAAATCAGAAAATACCCTTGATATTTACCTCTCCATATTCTGCCTGTTATAATTCCAAAGCCTTTATCAAACAAGCCTTCCTTCTTCCACTGTTCAAACATTTCAATCGGAATAGTCTTGGTCTGCCATTCTTTCCAATTTACCAAGGGTTTCTTATTTCTTGAATCTACTGGAATTATATTCATCCCTAAATCATGATAGAAATAATTTAGGTTGCTGTTTAAGGAATCCAATTTATTCTCCTTCAATAAACTCGATTCTATCAGCTAAGATCGATTGAATTTTTTCAAAATCTATTCCAATTTCCGATTCTAATTCTTTGAAAATTGTTGACACAAATCTTTCCTCAAAGTCCGCTTTATCATAATATCCAAATAAAGAAATTTTCGACTTTCTGATTTGAATTATTTCTAGAGAATCTTTATTGATCAAGATATTTTTTGCTTGATTCTTAATGGTTTGATAGAATACAATTTTGTCTTCGTAAAAATCTGCAAACATGTCTACGATATCACTCTGCTTTTTCTATAATAATCTTGGATTCATCTTGCCAGACTCTGACACAGTCTCCTTTTCCTATCCCGAGATCTAAGGCATAAGATTTTGGCAATACTATTGAGAAGCTCTTATCCCCGACTATTCCCTGAACACGTCTATAATGTATTGATTGTTCTTTATGATTCAACTATTTCATAATTTACGAAGGTTCTATATGCTAACTAATCTTTTTTCCGCGGATTTTGATAAAAAGCTCTTTCAATCAAATCCTTCTTCCCTTGATATTCTGTATGCAATTACAACATACACAAAATAAAGCCATATTATTCGTCTCATTAGAATACAATATCATGTTTATGTTTGATAATAATTCCAATAAGTTCTAGCTAGTTACATCAGATTATACGGTAGAATATAGCTATTTTAACCAATTTAACCACAATCACAAGCTAATAATATATATAGACGTTAAAATGATCTTCTCATATCATAACTAACAAGAGTTTAAACGTATTTGTTTATTCGAATTTAGTTCAATACATTTCCCGATAGTGAAAATAGACAAAAGATAACATAAAATCATGTGATAATTCCATGCAAAGAATAATGAAAAGAAAAAAAGAGATGTTTGATTGTGTAGATACAATTAGTTGGCTTGTTTTAGATGACTTTTAATAGACTCTAATTCCTTTGAAATTTCAAAAATTCTATCAGACAAGGCACTCATGGCATCGTCGTCAATTGAAATTCTGTCTTTTAAAGAAGAAATCATGGTTTCTTTACTTTCCATGTCAAAAGCATACCTGTCAGAAAATTTCTTACTCTCCTCTTGCAGAGTTTTCAATTCCTTTTGAGTTTTGTCTTCACTGTTAATTAGGATGTGCTCAACATTTTTCAAGTAGTCATTAAGAAGTTCCTCTTCTGTAGGTTTGTAGTAACTTGACGAGATGCCTATCTCATGTCCTAGCAGCAGCTCTATGTTTGCTGGCTTCATTCCACCTATTTCTAATCGTGTTTTGTAAAAGCGCCTGAAGCCATGATCCGTAGGAAAGGAATATCTTTTACTAGATGGGTCACTTTTGATGCGTAGATTTTGGGTCCATAATGCTCTTTCCATCAATCTTTTTATTCCTATGGAAGTGAGTTTCTTGGGATTTGATATGCCATTTCTTACAAAGGTGTTTGAATTTTTCCTCTTGTTTTTTTCTGTATTCCATAAATTCTTCATAGCCCAGCTATCATTAGTTATTTCTTCTCCACACCCCTTCCTAAAATTAATCCATTCATACAATTCAGCATACGCTGAACTGGAAATGAAGGTAAAATATTCATCATCTTCGTCAACATAAACCCTTAACTTGGCAGCAAGGATTGTTTTACCTCCGTCATTTTTATCCATAATTGGAGTTATGTGACCCCACTTCAGATAATCCCAAGCGCCCACTCTGATTCCAGATGATGTCATTACGCTTACTATAGAGAGAATACGCCTATCTGGATAGTTGCAAATAAGCTTTACCTCCTCAAGTGTAGGAGCCCGATCATCTGAGCTTCTTTTGCCCTTCGGGAGACCTTTGGTTATCTTTTTCCATGGAATAAGTATATCCGTTGTTTCACAGAATGACTTGATCGTCTTCTGATGGTTTCTCAAAGTGCCACTCTTAATTTCCTTTTTAGCTACTCTTTGCTTCTGGAATTGAATAAAATCGAGTATCAACCTAAAGGCCCATTGAGGGTTTTTTGTCCTTTGATAGCAAAGTTATTACATTTGTCACGGAAACTTTCACCTTCAATTCCAGAGTATTGAAGGAAGGTTCTCAATCTCCTGAAATAGCTATCCTTGGTTTGAACTGATCTAATAGAGTAGTCAAAAATTGTGAATGGTTCGATAGGATATTCGTCAGCATTCCCTCCGTTAGCATCTTGTTGAGAATCGCCTTTATTTGGAGGGTTTTCGCTAAAATTATCTTGATTATTAGACATAGTTCATACCTTTTTTGTTCCAGGTCCACTATGAGAACTAATATCATTGCGGGTTCGGTGGTATGTGAAACAAATTTGACTCTATTCTATCACTCTGATTGAACAAAAAATAACCCAACTGAATAAGAGTTACTTTTGCTTCTGAGATATTTTCCAAATATTATCGAAATAATCCACAAAAATACCTGCTATTTCACTAGAAGTTATCAGGATTCCTGTTATTGTTTTCCAATCTACTATTAGAAGTTTGTTCATAAAGATGTCAATAGTTCCAGGTAATGGAAAATCAACATGACGTAACTTTACATCCTTAGGGATTTCCTTAAAATGTTTAGAATTTTTGAAGTCTAAGCTGACTATTCCTCTCTCAACTATACCTTTTGATTTTTGGTACTTGTAGAATCTAGAATAAAAAGGAGATGCATTCTCATGAAAATTAGAATAAGGATAAAAATATCTTAGTATATCGCCTTTCTTTGCATTATCCAGTAATACAACATAAGCTGATCGCAATGATCTTTCCCCTACAAATATTTCAGAGGCGCTTCTCTTTGCTGCATAGATATTTTTGGATAAATCTTGGATTATCTGACTTATACTTTCCTTTTGTTTTCTTATTTCAGATTCTTTTTTTAGTATATAGTCTTGTAGTCTGGATGGTTCCAATGCTTGAAAATGTTTAGTATTATTTTGTATATTATAACTTGCTAATCCTTTTATAATTAATCGGTCTAAGACATTGTAAATCTTGGATTGAGATACACCAGATATTTCTACAATTTTTCCTACTCTCGAAGGTCCAATCTGTATCATGGCTAAGTATACTTTTGCCTCACCTTGAGTCAAGCCCAAAGTTGTCAATTGTTCAATATACTTTTTGTTGACAGTTGTATCACTATCGCTTTCTTTCACTATGACCCCCTAGGGGGTAAGTGATATTTATTTATGGTTCATAGTAAACTAAAGTGATGAATTCTACAATTGAAACAGAACCACAAAAGACTATAGTAAAGATTATGGTATCTGAGGAAAGTAATGATAAGGTTTTTGATTTTTTTGAAGATGCAAAGAATTTGGAGATAGGTGGGGCTATCAGTAACGTAGTTAAAGAAATGGATGAATGGTATAGTTTTAATCATAAAGTAGCAGGTAATGCTAGATTAAAAATATCAAGCAAAAACAGAGAACTTGGAATACTAGATCATCTATTTGAAGGCGGAGGGTTATCATGGACAGTATATGTTAGGATAATCAATAATGGCTATGGAAGCACAACCTCCTGGACTTTTCTTAAACCTAATGGACTTGCAGATAAACAATTTGAGGAACAATTAAAGGGATTTGATGTCGAAATTGAAAATTGGAATAAGCATCTGTCATCTATTAGACACTGAAAATGCTGTATTTTTAGATTGTCAGTCTCGATATAGTCATTAATAACGGTTTTCAGCCGTGGGGATTATATTCCGTATGATATAGAAGTTCGCATTTTTCGAATGTGATTAACTACGATAAATATGCGTTCTCTATTTTAATGCGGACCACTAGGAATCTAATTCAAAAGTCAAAGAAACAGATCAAATGATAATTTAGTAAATTACAAAAACCCCTTTGCAAAGTTTAGGAATGGATTTTCTAAAATCTTTGGATCCGCTAATCAACTAACGCTCTATTTTTATATAAACAACTACTGCAGAGAAAATAAATTTAATTTACCAATGAACATAAAACACTCAGCCTGCTAATAGTCAATTATAATAACTTTAAATGGATACCATGTGCGGCGATATGTGAAACAAATTTGACTTAATTCAATCACCCCATTATCTTAATAATAATATACTCAAATTTTAACTTGTGAATTATCATGACCTCGACATTAGATTTCATCCACATTTTTTGATCTGTATTGTATGAACGTAATACTTATTGGACGTGTCACGTAGTAATCATAATGAAGTTTATTTTCAATGACCCGACATTCTCTTTACAATTACTCAGAACAATAGGTGAAACATATTACAAATGTGCAGATATCGGGGAATGTATATCTACAGCTTATCATATCAAGGAAGGCGATTTTGAAAGCTGGTATGAAGAATGGTTAAAAACTTCAAAAAGGGTTCATCAATATGCAGAAGATTGTATATCTAAAAATCACCTAACCAGTGCCAAGGAGGCATATTTAAGAGCCTCAAATTACTATCGTGTTTCGGGATTTTTATTGATTGAACCCGATGACCCACGGATTCTAACTACATTAGATCTTAGTAAACATTGTTTTAAAAAAGCTACATCTCTATTTACCGATCTCGTAGAATCAATTCAGATACCATATGAGGGAACTACATTACCTGGCTACTTTTACCACGCAGCCGGAAGAAAAGAAACAAGCCAGAATAGCAAACAAATTAATCAACAGAAACAACAACTAGGAGATAATAAAAATAAAGATAATGGTATTAACGGAAATACTACTACATACCCTACACTGATAGTGGTTGGTGGTTTTGATTCTACATTAGAGGAATTATATGCTTCTGCTGCAGCCGCTGCTGTGGGAAGAGGATATAATTGTTTGACATTTGAAGGTCCAGGTCAAGGAGAAGTTATTTATAAGAAGAATCTCCCATTCAGATATGATTGGGAAAAGGTAGTCACACCAATTTTAGACTTTGTAATATCCAATCAAAATGATTTTAACGTGGATCCAAAACGGATTGCACTTATGGGTATTAGTATGGGTGGATATCTAGCTGCGAGGTCTGCGGCATTTGAGTCACACTTATCCGCTTGTATTCTATATAATGGAGTTTATGACAGCTATGATGCTATTCAGACAGGTTTTCCAAAGGAATTGTTAGATGCAGTAAATGCAGGCAATTCAGAATTTGTAAATATTACATTAACTAATCTAATGGAATCTGATCCTAATGTAAAATTCAACATGAAACATGGCATGCGGACTACAGGAACAAATTCTCCTTATGAATTGATTATAAGGGCAAAAGATTTTTCGGTCAAAGACATATTAAAAGATATTAAGATTCCGACGCTTGTGTTAGATGCTGAAAAGGAAGATTCTTTTCCAGGGCAGCCAAAAAAGGTCTACGATGGGTTGGTTTCTCTACCGCCAGAATCTAAGAAATACATACTGTTTACAGAGGAGGAAGGTGCAGAAGAACATTGTCAAGTAGGTGCTTATTCGATCACACATCAAAGAGTATTTGACTGGCTTGATGAAATATTTGAGGACAGTTCTTAATTTTTGTTATCATAATATTTTTACGTAAAAGAGGGGCGGCGTATAAGAAATTCAATACA
>JAKDMR010000077.1 GCA_030452275.1 Candidatus Nitrosocosmicus sp.
AATGTATACTTAACAAGTATAAGTGTTCTCACATATAGTATTTAGTGTTAGATTAAAGATTTCAAGTAATCCAATGCCAAAATAATTTTGAATCATTACTATTGCATAGAGAATACAAGACAATACATGCAAGACCTTAAATCCGACTGAGAAAGCTTTAAAGTATGAGTTACAATAAGCTATCACCTGAGGAAGAGAGAATAATTGTAAATAAAGCTACGGAATCTCCCTTCAGAGGTAAGTATGACAATTTTTATGAAGATGGAACGTTTATCTGTAGAAGATGTAATACTCCCCTCTTTTCATCCAAAAGCAAGTTTGATGCGGGATGTGGATGGCCAAGCTTTGATGAAAGCTTCCAAAAGGCAATAAAACGTATACCAGATCCTGATGGAATAAGAACAGAAATACAATGTGAAAATTGTAGTGCGCATCTCGGACATGAATTTCTGGGAGAACATTTGACAGATAAAAACACCCGAGAATGTGTCAATTCATTATCTATACACTTTATTCCAAAGGGAAAAGAATTGCCAAAAATAATTCATGAATAAGTATATTGAAATCTTGATAGTCGCCAACGGCTGTACCAGTGCAATGAAGAGATCTTAAAAGAATCCAAGGTATCAAATCTATTCTACATAACTATGCAGGAGGAATAGTGAAAAATCGTTCTTATGATCATGTATGATGAACATATAATAGCGAAATTCTATAAATCCTATTTATTTTTCTTATTTATTGATCTTGTATTTATTTTGAACGAAACCAAAATCATATACTGTGGTTTTTAGATGTTGCAAAGACAAATCTTTTGGTAATAATCTACTAAATGATTTACCTTTTCCTATAAGTATTGGTACTATAGTAACAGTAATTTCATCAACCAATCCAGCAGATAAAAAATCTTGAATTACTATGCCTCCATCTGCATATATATGATTAATAGATTGATCAGATAGTTCTTTAATCAATTGTTTAGGGGATGAAGTGTCAGATGTTGTTACAGTTTCCTGTAATTTCTCAGAAATTTCAATATTCTTTGAGGTCAATACAATCAATTTGGTATTATTGTACGGCCAGTTGTCAAAGGTCATAACCTGCTCAAAAGTTTTCCCTCCCATAATTATTTGATCCACAGACTCTAAGAAACTTTTGAATCCAAAATCCTCACTAGGAGTTACTTTTTTGTTAGAATCATCTAATCAGTCTATACATCCATTCTCTCTTGCAATGAATCCATCTAGACCGGTACCAATAAATACAGAGACTTTCACCATTGAAACTTTTGTAAAACCATTAAAATAAATGTATTTAACCCGGATTTGAAATAGATTTGTTGAGCTATTTCATATTTATATTTTAATTATTAATATTCAAAGATCAGCCTCAACTTTTTGAAAATTGGACATAGAATTTCTAAATTTTTGTTAATAGCGAGGAATTTTCCTAATATGGTAAAGACAATCTTCTTAAATGTAACCCGGTGTAAATGTCCCATCGAATGAAATAACCATCAGTGTACATAAATAAATCCTAGTAATCGTATAACGGAGCAGAGCATTTTATATAATTTGTACTTGTCTAAAGTCTCATGCAAAGCGAAAAGGAATCTACATCAGCTAGAAATATGGCTCTTGAAATACATCTTTTTGGATGGCAGGAAGGAGAGAAACATTGACTGATCACAAGATCGGAACACGTAAAGAATGGCTTGCAGCCCGGATTGAGCTACTCAAGGCCGAGAAGGCTCTGACGCGGCGCAGTGACGAACTGGCACAGTGGCGACAGAATCTACCATGGGTTAGAATTGACAAGGACTACAGTTTCGAGACTGAAGAGGGCACGAGGTCTCTAGCCGATCTCTTCAGAGGGCGTTCGCAGCTCCTTGTTTATCACTTCATGTTCGGCCCAGAGTATTCGGGCGGCTGTCCCGCATGCTCTGCAATCGCAGACGGTTTCAACGGCTTCACCGTGCATCTCGAACACCACGAAGTAGCAATGATTGCAGTCTCCCGCGCCCCTATTGCCATGCTTCAGGCTTACAAACGACGAATGGGCGGGACATTCACGTGGGCGTCATCGCTTGACAATGACTTTAACTACGACTTCAACACATCGTTCACCGAAGAACAACAGCTCTCCGGAAGTGTTGACTACAACTACCACGCCATCGACACGATCCCAGACTCGGAGGCGGGCTCAAATGAGTTCGCAGCTATGAGCGGCACCGATATCCTCACCTACACCCGCGAGGCACCAGGCATGAGCGCGTTTGTGATCTCTGACGGCGTTGTCTACCACACCTATTCCGCCTATGCGCGAGGCCTCGATGCTCTCTGGAGGATGTATCAGTGGCTCGACCGAGCGCCGAAGGGGCGCAACGAAAAGGGGCGGTGGTTTCGACGGCGTGATGAATACACATGAGATCAATAACGGTTAATCTAAGCATCTGAATCTCTTTGAAGAAAAATAAACAAATACATGAGATGTTCATAATTTAATATAGTATTTGGATGAAGAGATTTGTCATATTCGTAATTACTTTAATTGTCATAACATTCGCTGTAGTCAAATATTTTGATTATTCACTTTTTATTGAAAGTTATATAAATCCACTACAAAACCAGAAACAAATAGAAATTAACTCAAAATACAAGGATAGTATCGACGTGGATCTCTATGTGGAGGGTTTGTCGTTTCCCACTAGCATGACCTTTGTAGATAAAAATACTATACTGGTATCTGAAAAGGATCAAGGTAATGTTCGCCTGATATCTAATGGTATACTGCAAAAAGATCCTATTTATACGATAAAAAACATTTCGAATGAAAAAGAACAGGGTTTGTTGGGGATTACTTCAGCAAGCAAATACGAATCCAAAAAAGAGACTCAAGCAGATTATTTAGATTTTAGTTCTTCCTCTCATCCAATCTCCACCATGGACGCACCAACCTCCCTTCGTGAGCCAATAATTCACGATTCCAACCATGTGATTTACTTATACTTTACCGAAAAAATATACAAATCTAGGGATAACTATAGTATCGATGTACAACAAAAAGAATTGAATCATACCATCCGAAATAAGGTTTATGAATATACTTGGGATGGAATAGGTCCTTTCTCAAATCCAAGACTTATCATGGATATGCCTGCAGAACCAGGGCCTTATCACAACGGTGGAAAAATACGTATGGATAAATCAGGTAATTTATATGCAGTAATAGGAGACCTCACGGCCACAAATAATACGCTACAAAACTATCCACAAGGAAAAAATCAATCCATTTCTATACCTAATAATTCCTCTGTTATTATTCGGGTGAATCCATCAATTGAATCGCTTATACCATCTCATAATCCATTGTATTCATACAATTCTAATAATACTAAACTCAATTTTGCAAAATATTATTATGCATATGGAATTAGAAACAGTTTTGGAATGGATATTGATCCACTCACTGGTAAACTATGGAATACTGAAAATGGGGAGGATAGCTATGATGAGATTAACCTTGTCCAACCAGGTTTTAACAGTGGATGGTCTAAAATAATGGGACCTATTCAAAGAAATAATAACACCTCAGTTTCAGATCTAGTTGTATTGAATGGTTCTCACTATTCAGATCCGGAATTTAGTTGGAGGGTACCTATTGGGGTAACAGACATTGAATTTTTAGATTCTTCATTGTTAGGTGATGATCTGGAAAATAATATATTCATAGGTGACATTAATAATGGGAATTTGTATTTCCTTAAAATAGATTCAAACAGATCCGGAATTAATATAAACAATAGTGTTCTTGAGCGGGGAAATGAAAAAGGTCTACAAGATTTAGTAGTAGACAATAAAGATGAATTGGAGAAAGTTATATTTGCAAAAGGATTTGATGGAAGAATTACGGATATTGAAACTGGATTGGATGGAAATTTGTATATATTAACTTATTTTGATGGGAAGATATATCGAATAACTCGAGCAGAAAAATAATATCAATTATTTCAAATATCTCCTTTAGCAAGCCTTTTCTTAAATTAAAAAATAATAAAACTTTTGGCCCAGCTTAACAAATCGAAAAAGGATATTTCAAAATTGAATAATATATCTTTAGACTCGTCTATCAAAATCTTGTTAATCCGCTAAATTAGATTAAGAAAGATACCAGATACTATATTTACACTCACTGCTATATGTTGACTTCTGTATGTTGACGAATTAATCATAAACGGGACTAGAGAATTGAAGTGAGATTTGAATCTGGATTAGGATAATAGAAGATAAATAAAGTCCAATACAAAGTAAAGTAATTAATATTGATATTGAAAGATCATCTGTCTGTCTTTACAATGCTTCTAATACTTGTATTTGTTGCAGGCCTTGCAACGATGTCTTTGGAGTTTTCAATTAGTAGATTGCTAATCCCTATCTTTGGAAGTTCGATCTACACATGGGGGAGCCTAATTGGAGTAGTTTTAGTGGGTGAGCAGCGGCTATCATCTTGGAGGAAAATTAGCAGACAAAAACCCCACTTTTGAAAAGTTTTGTTCTATTCTATTCTCTGCCGGCTTGTATGTTCTCTTTATTCCATTCATTTCTTCTTTTACCATCGACCTTACCACCTCGATAATTAATGTTTACTCAGATGAGAGCGAAAATAACTATATTAACAATCTCCATTCCCTATTTGCAACTTTTCTTCTAATTATAATTCCAACGATTTTACTTGGAATGATCTCACCATATGCAATAAAACTGTCTGCCAAAACATTGGATAAACTCGGAAATATTTCAGGCAATCTTTACTCAATGGCTACAATCGGAAGTATTGCGGGTACCTTTCTAACAGTGTTTATATTAATTCCGTTATTTGAAATTGATCAAGTATTATATAGTTTAGGTATCTTGCTGATAGTATCATCTTTAATAGGTTTAAAGTTAATTCCAAAAATTCTTGGCCTAATTATCTTAATAGTGTTTTCCTTTTCGTTAATATTTAATGATATGAATGTTGTCTCATTGGACTTCCAAAATTTTCATCTTCATCCTGGTCATCTTATCTACGAAACTGAAACTTTGTATAGTCATTTGGATGTGATAGATAATTACGATTCAATAAATAATAGAGCTTTATTCTTAAATGGTTATCCTCATAGCATAATGGACAAGGCAGATCCATATTCTCTTGAAAGTGATTATACAAAATTTTTTCCACTTGGACTATTATTAAACGATAACACTACTAGGATATTATTCATCGGCGGTGGTGGCTTTTCAGGTCCAAAATACTTTACACAGTATTATCCCAATGTTTCAGTTGATGTGGTCGAGATAGATCCACAGGTGATTGAGGTGGCAAAAAAATACTTTTTTTTAGATACTTCCAATCCTAAAATAAGGATCCATACCGGAGACGCACGCGAATTTATTGCTAATTATGAAGGAAAATATGACGTAATAGTTTTGGATGCGTTTTCAAAGGATTATGTTCCTTTTCATCTAATGACTATAGAATTTTATAGTTTATTGTTTGATAAACTGACAGACAATGGGGTGATAGTATCAAATCATATTGGTTCACCAAATGATAAACAATCTACCTCGGATTTGTACAGGGCAAATTTAAAAACATTTTTGGAGGTGTTTCCAAAGGTTTATGTTTTTTTGACGGATTATTCAAAGGCCATCCAGAATATCATATTAGCGCCGGTAAAAACCGAAAACCCTGATGAAAATTATATCTCAGACAAACTAAAGATAGCAGATATGCAGGAATTAAAAACTAAAGTAATAGAAGAAGCTAATTACAAAGATCATGTTCTCGAAACCGCTCAAATATCTTTGGATGACGTTCCAATACTAACCGATCAGCATGCACCAGTAGAAAATTTACTTAATCCTCTATCAAGTAAAACTTATAGTATAGAAGAACAAGCTAACAATAAAATATCTTCAATTGAAGATGGTAGAAACCCACTGGCAATCACATTTTCATTTCCAATTGTAATCGCGACAATTACTAGTACCGTCTGGCTTCTGTTGCTAAAGGGCATTTGGAGAAAAGATCTCATGAAGAATCAAAAATAAATACCATAATAAAATATAGGAAAAATACTCAAATCATCCTTTAATGGTTGTTGCCTATTAAACAACTGTAATGCCTATGGATTCTCACTACGAATTTATCAAGCTACCAATGACAACTCAAGATGTTGGAGTAGTAGCATTTGCATATTTTCTAGCCTTTTTGAAAATATTTCATACAACGTAGATCACCTTAATTATCTAAATTTGGTAAAAATTTTTTGACAAATAATATCTATGAAGTATTCCTTCCAAAATATCTGTCTGGGACGAACTCTGGTACTAGAACTAGTAATAAAAGAAACAGACTAGCAGGTAAGTATATGAATGAAAATATTATAGCTACAAAGTACGTTAGTGTCGTGACTACTACTCGTCTACCAGAGATTTTGCCGATCAAAGCCTGTACCGTCTTGTCAACTAATTCTGGATTCCGTCTGGCATAATAGTATAGTATGTATATTAGTATACCGGCAAGAATTGCATTAGATGAATATGCAAAGATTGAAATTTGATGTTCCATGTAATGCGTAAGTAAAGCGGTCGAGAAGGGTACTATCCCAATAATCATTAGAAAGGAGAGGTTTATCCCGATCAAAGGGCGGTTTACATAGAGTATCCACCGAAAAATTCTATGATGTAAAACCCAATAAACACCGAGAGTCGAAAAACTAATCAGGTAAGCTAGGAAGTCTGGCCACAAACTGGCAATTTTGATAGAAAGCCGCTCTGATGCGTACTCTCCCTCTGCAAATAATAAGAGTTCCGGTACACTTAGGTTAAATACCAATATCGTCATAATTATTGCAAATACTCCGTCAGTGAGAGTTTCAAGTCGTCCCTTGCTAAAAATCAACCCCTTCCTCTCAGAACCCATTTTGAATCAATCATTTCCTAGTAGAGAAAAGTATGATAAGTGGGAGTAAAATTCTGAGTCTAAATAAAAACGCATGTGAATAATTAGGTAAAATCATACTTATTAATAAATCAATAGTTGTATTAGAGATATAGATACGAAGATTTGGTGTTTACTTATTCACGATCTTTCCTAAAATAACACGTAGTATTAACATAGATACATATGATGCATTTCCATCAAAGATTAGTTTCAATAGGCAAGTCAATCATCTAATCCTTGTGCAACCACATACTGACAAAATATGTAGTAAAGTTATCTCCAATTAGTGTTTACCTGGTCCGACTAATCATATTCTTTATTGGCAGGGCTTAGTTATACGATAGAGAATATCACATAACTAGAGGTTACTATGCATAGGTTTGTGTGCTTTCAAACCTTATAGATAGAGATGTTTAATATCTTTTTTGATTATCAGTTCACATACATATGATACTAAAATAAATATCTCTTTTTTCCAATTCATGAGAAAGGCTAAATCCTAGCAGGCAATTAGACCTTAACACGGAACGATGTATGACTATACGATTCTATGAAGTTACAGGCGAAGATACAACAGTACACCGGAGAGGGTCTAACAACATACTTACTAGTAACGATGGCCAACATTCTTCATGAACACAAATATAGTGCAATATTCTTTAGTAGCCACCGCTTCTATACTTAGCAACATAAGTTCGCTAATCATTCCTTAGCAGGTACTTTACTATATCTAGGTTAAACCTTCTTGTCCTGTAATATTTGGTTATAGTTGATTTTAAATCGGTAAAGGAAGGATAGTATTTAGATACCAACAAGTCGTACTTACCTTGTCTCCAGCATTCTTCAACAGCGTTAAACTGGGGAGAGCCCTTTGGTAGATATATGAGACTGGGTCATAATTCATCTTGATTTCTGACATCATTTCTTAATTGACTAAC
>JAKDMR010000586.1 GCA_030452275.1 Candidatus Nitrosocosmicus sp.
ATCGATATAATGATTTGAATTCTAATAATATTATAATCGCGGATCGATAGCTCCCAAATATTTCTTTATTAGTCTGGATTTATTTTGTTTGGTAGTTTTTCTCTCCAGTATGCGTAATAATAGGGGCCATGGGGACATGATTTATATTTGTTGTTCTTACTCTTCCCACAACGGACATATTCTTTTCTAAGAGTATAATTTTTTGGAAACCTGTTTACTCTCTTTAAGTTTGAATAAAATGAGTCATTACTTCCATCGGGTATACAAAAATTGGAATTTATTTTATTGTTTAATCTTGAACTCTTCTCAAATTGTTCATCTGAGATCTGAAATACATCTTGTTTTTGTGGAAATTGGTTGGAGATGAGTTTATTGATTTCATAATAGTCGGAGTTATTAGTATTATCACCTAGGTATAACAAAAGAGATTTAAACAGTTTAGATTTGTAAATCGATTTATTCAATGATTGAAATTTTTATCTTGATATAATTTGTTCTTGTAATTGTAATAGGTTGATCGGGGGATAGGTATAGATAATTTACTTTTAATCAAGTCAAGAGATTGTGTTTCGGTAAGATCATAATATTCACAATTCTTCATCAATGTTACTAGCATTTCGACTTGATCTGATGTAAGTGTCATAACCTGAGGCTATTTCCATGAAATATAAAAGATTATCTATAAAAAAAACGTATCATATTATCAATTTTTGAATTTATAATGAGCTTTCAAACTCTAGAGTTCTAATTTGGAAAAAATGTAACCCAACAATTACTAAAGATCTCCTAGTGATCTTGTGAAATCCAGGTTAGAGTTGGTTATTAAGTCATCTAGTTCGGTTTTTGTGCAACTCCTATCCGATTCATTTACTCTAATATAAATGCCATTAGTTTTTCTCATATAAGGTGGCCTGAACCCTTTTTGTATATATAACAACAATACAAAATCTTGAGAGTTCATGTCAATCAATTCAACTGTAAATGATATAACGGGTTCACAATTGCCATCTATTAGTTTTACAAAATTAGTTCTTAACTGCTCAATTGGAGTTTGATCTTTAAATCCTCTGATATTACCATTATCATCAACTCCAACAATTATCAAACCCCCATTAGTATTGGCAAAAGATATTACAGTTTCTAAGAACTTATCCTTATTTTTCTGATCCCTACTGATTTCGTTATACGTAGTGAAACCCTTGAATTCGATCTGAGAGTTCTCGTGTTCTTTGATTACTTTTTCAATATACCGATAGTCTGTTATAACTTTAATTCTTGAATTAGTAGTAACCTGGCTAGATTCATAATTAATCTTATCTAGAATTTCGCCTGAGTCTTTACAGTAAAAGATCAAGTTCATAGAGGTAGGAATGTATTTCAAAGTAATATCGATCATAGGGTCTACTTCTATTGTATCTTTAAAATTATAATGACTACTTTCATAATAGATCTTGATCCCATATTCCTTTAGATTGGTGGGATTATAGTAATCAATTACAATATTATTTCCTACCAGCGTCATATTAGTAATATAGAGTTTGGCAAAGGGCAATAAAAAAATGATCCCAGGATATACCCTATCGTTACTGTGAAATGGTTCGTCTATATTGATTTCCATAAGATCATTTAACGCGATATATTTTGAAGGAAAGTAGGGCAGATCGGTATGAAATAAGATTCCATTGTGGAGCGGATATTTTTTATAAGTTTCAAATGGATAGAAAATATACAGTGTTGGTTTCTTTATTCGAGGGGAAATAAAAGCTGGTTCTTCATTTTCAAAATATTTTTTATATAACGGAAAGGAAGGAGCAAAAACCTTGTTTAGGTCTTCTAGATCTTTAGATAAAAGAGCAGCGATTTCTTTCTTGTCAATATCCTTGAGATTTTCATATTTCCCTTGAATAATTTTATCAAATAATAAAAGAAGTTCGGAACAGTGAATTA
>JAKDMR010000078.1 GCA_030452275.1 Candidatus Nitrosocosmicus sp.
GAGAAACAGGGAGCAAAATGATGAGAGGATAAGGAATTAGGATACAAAGCACTTACTAACCCTTAGTTTTAATTTGTCTTTTCCTTGATTATTCCAGATATAAATTTTGTATCAACATATATAAAATATGCTTACATCATCTAAACCAAAAACAAAAATGATCAAGGTTTAGTTGTAAATCAAAACCTCTTATTCTTAATCATTTCATTTGCGATTTGAAGGATTCAATTTCAGTAGATGTCAATTTTGTAGATGTATCTATTTGAATACTTTTTTCTCTAAATGTGGCTAAATCTTTTGCGGTTACATTAAGGATTCCATCCACATCAATCTCAAATGTGACTTCAATTTGCGGAACACCTTTTTTTTCAGGTGGAATATCGGGTAATATAAAACTGCCCAGAGAAACACAATCCACAGCCATTGGTTGTTCTCCTTGTACAATATGGATTCTAACGATGTTTTGACTATCCTCCACGGTGGTAACTATCTTGCTTTTTGTTGTAGGGATTATACTATTGCGTTCAATTAATGGTTCCGTAACTCCACCCACCAATTCAATTCCCAAAGTTAGCGGTGTTACATCAACTAATTGGATATCTTGGGTCATTTCACCGGTTAAAATTGTTCCCATAATTGCTGCACCTATAGCAACAGTATCTGATGGATCAACTCCTAATTCTGGATCTTTTCCGATTATTGATTTAATAAATTGTTTGATAAGAGGCATTTTAGTAGGACCGCCAATCAATAGGATTTTATCAATCTGAGATGGATTTAATTGTGCATCGTTAAGGGCCTGTATTATGGGCTCACGGCACCTCTCTACTATTGGATTTACTAATTCTTCTAGCTTACTCCTAGTAAAAGGTATGTTAAGATTCTTTGGTTGACCTGAGGACTTGTCAAATGTAATGAAAGGAATATTTACTTCAGTGCTATCTATAAATGATAGTTCAATTTTTGCTTTTTCTGCATCCTCGATGACTCTGACCATTGCTTTTTGGTCAGTTCTCAGGTCAATCCCAGTTTCGCGTTGAAACTCTTCAACTATAGAATTTACTAAAATAGTGTCGATATCCGTTCCACCTAATGCCGTATCGCCAGCAACACTTTTAACATGAAATATACCATTACCCATTTCTAAAATAACAACATCAAGCGTTCCACCTCCAAAATCAAATACCATGATTTTCAAGTCTTCTTCTGTCTTATCCAAACCATATGCCAATGCGGCAGCCGTTGGTTCATTAATTATTCTTACCACATCTAAGCCGGCAATCTTGCCTGCATCTTTTGTAGCTTGTCTTTGATTATCATTAAAGTAGGCTGGTACTGTAATTACTGCTTTATCTACCTTGATTCCAAAATATGACTCTGTATCATCTTTAATTTTCTTTAGAAGAATTGCAGATATTTGTTGTGGAGTATAACTTTTTCCATATATTTCATATTTAAAATCTGTACCCATTTTTCGTTTGGCTGCTGTTACACAACCTTCTGGATTTGATATCAATAGTTTCCTGGCGAGCATCCCAACAATCGTATTTCCATTCTTATCAAAGGAAACAATGGTTGGAAATGCTTTCCCTCCACCTATGCTCTTTCCTTCTGCAGCTTCTGTAAGTTCAGGCCTTCCGCCTCTAAGCATTGCAGCCGAAGAATTTGTGGTTCCCAAATCTATACCTAAGATTTTTTCCATATATTTACATAAATTATTGTGTGTTTATATATTGCTATAATTAGCGATGTTTTGTAAGTGACTTCAATAATCGTACAAAGAACTTTTATTTCTGTAGATCGTTTTAGTCTATTTTACCATTCATTATTGGCTTGTATATTTGAATCTGTTTTAATTAGTATGATGTAATAATGGAACTAATATACGTACCATTATTTTTAATCAATGATGCAGATAAGGCTAATTGATTAATATAACGATACTATGTCGTGAAGCAAGCTGTTTGTTTGGATTATTAATTGGATATCACAGACACTCATACCTTTTGGAAAACATGAAACAATAAATCTAAACTTTAATGTTACTCATTAATTGATAGTGCTTATTTGAAGTTAATAGAAAAATCATACTAATATCAGTAATTCATTTCAAACTCCATATCGAATGTACCTCTAAAAACTATATTAGTAGATTACCGTCTAATGCAAAT
This sequence comes from Candidatus Nitrosocosmicus sp., assembly GCA_030452275.1. Lineage (GTDB taxonomy): Archaea > Thermoproteota > Nitrososphaeria > Nitrososphaerales > Nitrososphaeraceae > Nitrosocosmicus. Next base: position 2,172 of record JAKDMR010000078.1, read on the forward strand.
AATACTTATGACTTTTCGGAGGGGATACAACAAACAAGGCGATCCAAATACTTTAGCTGCAAAATTCAATCCTATGTTGTTTGAGAAGCCTATAATTGGATCAAATCTGCTTGAAATTTATACTTATGATATAGAAGTTCAAAAGGGATTGGATAATCCTTCCGAATTAAACATGATGGAGGTACGTCCGATTGAGCTTGATGCTACTATTCTTTTCTATAATAAAAAGAGTCGTACAGGCATTTCTATTCCTATTTCAATAATTCGGGAAGTAAGAACCATAAATCAGATGAAAGGGAGTTTTCGAAAAAAATTAGACCAATTAATCGAAATTGAGCTGGATGATAGAAGTAATAATCTGATTTTATTTAATATAAAAGACAACAAGATTGATGAATTTAGACATCAAGTGTATATCATCCTGAAAACCTTGCATGATGACGTTTTTTGGACTTTTCGTGTGCTAAAATTCAACACAGAGGGAGTCATTACCACCCCAGTTGAAATTTATCCCATGGCTCCATTCTTATCTCCTGGCGAAGAGATAGTTTGGAACAATATCAAAACAAAGGGAATAATAAACAAGAAAATAGCCTGGCTTGACTTAATTACTAATTATAGAATATATCAATATGATTTTGTTAATCACTCGGGGAAAGTTGTATTAATATCAGCAATAGAAGATGTAGTAGTAGGTAACCAAAGAAGGATATCTGATTCCTATCTATATGGCAGTTATGCTAAATCTAGAGATGCAGCATCAGGTTACGGAAAAACTAAAACGACGAGTACAGCCATAGGTGATATATCCATTTTTGCATTGGGTAAGCCTTACATAGTTTTCAAGGAGATAAGCGATCCAAGTGGGGTAACCAAATTAATTAAATCTCTTAAGTATCAATGCAATTTCATAATGGATACAAATCCATCAATTCAAGATAACGAAACTGTATTAGACGATACACATGATTATACATTTGATAAATTTGAGACTGTTTTAAGCAAAAATGATGAGATCATTTGCAGCAACTGTAAAAAGGGAAATATTAAAAATTCCAAATTTTGTAGTCATTGTGGAGCTAAATACAATACCGAAAGAAAATGCAACAGATGTAGTAACGTCAACCTACCTGATGCTGTATTTTGTAATCGTTGCGGAAATAGACTGAATTTTTAATTATTCTTAATATCCGATGTAATTCCATGGATAACTCAAAATCATCATTATGAATATTAGTTTGCATATTTTTGTAAAACGTATACTATTACAGCCATGTTATGGTAGAAATTCAAAAGAATCTTTTAATTGTTCAAACAAATAAAGAAGTTTGGCATAGCTATTCTCCTCTGCTTTAAATGTGATTATATATAGCCTTTTTTGATTTAATGTGTAGATGCATATTTCCCTTAGTTCATTGGTTCCATAAATTACCTGATAAGCTGAAAATTTTCCTAACACTATGGGGAAACAGCCAATAATTGTCGTTTTTGTTTCTCTGGAAAGATATCTTTGAATTTCTATTTCAGTAAGTTTCTTCAGATCTAATTGATCTGCTTTGAATTCTCTTATTAATAAAGCAATAGTGGGTGGCTGTTTGATATAGAAATTTCTGTCAACGTTTTGAAATACTAGAACTGTATTAGGCTCACTGCGGGGTTTTTTTGCATTTAGAAATATTGAAGGATACTTAAATCTTATATCATATTTTATCAATGAACATTCTAGAAAACTTGGATCTTGTTTATTTTTCGAACGGTCTTCTCCATGATCTTGATTTTTTTTATTTTCATCATTCAAATGTTTTTCAATTTTAACACCACATTGATTACAGAATTTTATATTGGGTAGATTCTTTGTGTTTCCGCACTTTCTACAAGATGGTAATAGAGACTGTCCGCATTGATCACAATAATGTGAACCGAATTTGTTCTTTCTATTGCATCTTAGACAAACGATCATTTGTGAAGAGGGCGGTGGTGGCACTTTATCATCGATGAACCCGTATCTACTAGACCACGCCATATTCTTGTATACAAAGTTTTGGTATAAATTATTATTCTAGCCACTAGGTCTCACAAATCCTTTATAATTGACTGTCCAGTTGTCGAGAATTTTATACCTTATTAATAAACTATATTTATTCTACTCATATTTTATAACAGTGCCTTTAAAGTCCAATACTAGATCCTGAATACTTTGATGATCAAAGTAACATACAAAACATATCATTCACTTTTTATTTCTAATTTTCTTGGCTTCAGAAGTTATTATTAGAATATATTCTCGTTTCGAATATAAGGTGGAAGGAACTTAATCTCCACGATTCCGACGAGTAATACAAACAAAAATTTAATTAATTAAAAGTTAAATAAGTTGAAAATTGAATAGTGACTAGTTGAACCCATTTACCTACTGAACTCAAACCCCATTGGGCTCACGTCAAATCTGACTATAAATTAGGGGCCAGGTACCTGGCCCCTATGGTAGAAATTCTTATGAAGGATGACGACAGTCCATTGGCTTTATTTTTATCTATGCTCTGTTCTCCTGAATCAAAAAGGCAATATCCGCCTCGATTGCAGGTTTTCTTTAAATTTCTTGATTTAGAAGGTGATATAGAAAATCAATCCAAAGTTTTTGTAAGTAGATTCTAGAAGGATAATGAAGAGGGTGGACATTTACAGAAAAAACCATATGTTGACAAAAATATCATAGTACTGTAGTTACTCCATAAATATAATTAATGCATTCTTACTTGGCTCTTTACTGTGAATATTCTATGACTACCGGGTTGTTTTAGAAATTTTACCTGATCAAATTTATTTTAGGAAGTTTAGTTGGATACCACTATCTCCAAACTTCATTTCATTACACCCTCGCTTTAATTGATAGATAAAGTTAGTATATTTCTAAAAATAAAATATAATCAAGTTAACAAACGATTTTTTGTTATCTTTTATTAATATAAAAAGGTAGAATAAAACATATACATACATGGAAAACCTTAGTTTGAACGGTAAGCCGAATGAAAAGATATGTTATACTTTCGATCGCAATCTTTATTACAATTTTTGTCTTTATAACGTTAAAATTTTTTGATTATTCTATCATTTCCAATTACGTAATTTCTCAGGTATCTTATAGACAAATAGAAGTTAATCCAGTTTATAGGAGTAGTATCAAAGTGGAATTATACTCGGATGGTTTGTCATATCCCACAAGCATGGTATTTGTAGATAACCGCATACTGCTTGTCCTGGAGAAGGAGGAAGGAAATATACGCTTGATATCCGATGGTCTATTGCGTCCTGAGCCTCTTATTAAAATACAAAATCTATCGACTGAAGCCGAAAGAGGATTATTAGGACTTGCTGTTTTAAACAAAAATGATACTAAGAACTCGTACTACTCAAATAATCATTCAAATATACATTCAGTTCCTGAACAGGATATTTCAGAATCAGACAATAATGAAAATCTTTTTGAAAGTTCAGGTTACCGCCTATATTTGTACTTTACTGAGAGAGCGTACGATACAAAATCCAACAATGATTCAACAGGTGATGATCCTGATTACACGGTTAGAAATAGAGTTTATGAATATACTTGGGATGGAACAGGTAATTTATCTGGTCCGAGACTAATTATGGACATTTCTGCAGAACCTGGACCTTATCATAACGGTGGAAAAATGAAAATTGACAAAGACGGCATATTGTATGTTGTGATGGGTGATCTAACTGCAGTAAACAATGCTCTTCAAAATTATCCCGGTGGACCAAACCATTCTAATTTCATACCAAGTAATTCTTCAGTTATTGTTAGAATCGATCCATCAATCAATTCCTATCTTCCAAAAGACAATCCATTCTATGAATATTCTCATTATAATAACGAACTACACCAATTGAGCTTTTATTATTCATATGGAATAAGGAATAGTTTTGGGATAGACATTGATCCAGTAACTGGAAATCTGTGGGATACTGAGAATGGTGAAGATATATATGATGAAATAAATCTGGTAGAACCTGGATTTAACAGTGGCTGGTACAAAGTAATGGGTCCTCTGCAAAGCAATAATGATACTACAGTATCTGACTTAGTGATGTTGAAAGGATCGCATTATTCAGATCCTGAATTCAGTTGGAAAACACCAATCGGTATAACTGATATCGAATTCTTAAAATCCCCAAATATTGGTGCGGATCTCGTGAATAATGTTTTTGTTGGAGATATAAACAATGGGAATTTGTATTACTTTGTCTTGAATTCATATCGATCTGGAATTGACATTAACAGCACGATCAAAGAAGAGAGCAATAGAAAAGGACTCGAAGATCTGGCTGCAGACGATTCAATCGAATCAGGAGTCATATTTGCAAAAGGTTTTGATGGACGGATCACTGATATTGAGACAGGCCCAGAAGGAAATTTATATGTACTTACATATTTTGATGGAAGAATATACAAAATATCGTCAATGGTAGGTTGACTAGGTTCATCGCTACTCTATCTTGGATGACTTTATTTCAGTTAGAAATCAACTCATCAATAATTAAATTAAAGCTGCAAAAACAATTAGACAATAATACGAACACATTTTGAAAATATCTTTGATATTAAACAGGTACACGGACTAGGAACAAGCTTTTACTGAATTGTATTGTTCTAGCCATTCAACAATGATTGACTCGTTTTATAATTTTGTTTTCCGATAAATCACCGACATCTGATTTAGAATCGTAATATATCTATTACTAAACCCCTTGTGCCCAAACTCAAATTATTGAATAAAAAAGTATATTTAAAGAAAAAATACTTCTAACATCTATTAGGTTATTCAAAATTTATATCCTGATGGTGATCTCCTCTGGTCCTTGTTTAGGATTATTTAATAGATTATAGCATATCATTCCATTACCTCCACCAGTTACAGGACCTTCTATACAGATATGAAATGTCTCGTTTGCCTCTATCACTCCAGATGGCATTACTATATCAGTCGTGTATTCTCCATCAGATGTGTCGCTATATAATGCATCAGATAAATCTATATTAAAATGACCATATTCAGGATGCTCTTCTACGTATATATCTACTAAATCAGAGAATACGTGATCAATATCAATACCTGAATCGTCAATCAGAGTAACTCGGATAACAAATTTACCTTGATTTTCACCTTGAGTTGCTATTGCTACATCTGTATTCATTGCGGAACTGACTAGAATGGTTAGAGCCGTCACTACGGATAAGAAAATATGAAATAGTTTCCCATCCTGATTCGGTGTATGCATTTTGATATTTGATGTTTTACTCATACACTTTAAACGAATGCCAAATTATTTAGAATTTGTCATTAAATTGCAATACTCTAATACTCTGAGATGATTAGAAAATGATAGTTTTATAGTATTAGTAGGGACGAAATCCATATTTAATAAACGAGTTTATTCCAGATTACAAAAGTTATATTCTCATCGATACTGTCATCGCTATGTTAGTTTTGATGATGTTACTTTACTAATTCATATAATGTACTGCATACTAAATAACATTAAATCTATTTAAAATTCATTACAAAGAACATATTTGCTACTTTATCCCCTCAAACCTAGTCTATGCATGTGTTACTAACCATCATAAATTTTCAATCAAGTTCTAATAGTATTAGAATATTAGACTCTTGTATTTAGTTAGCAAATC